>NC_006576.1:900000-1045000 GCF_000010065.1 Synechococcus elongatus PCC 6301
GGCGCTTCCATTCCCACTTCTCACCGTTCCAGCGACAGGGTCGAATCGACTTTTTCTGTCCGGGCTTGTCCCACCGGATGACGTAGAAATCGTCGCTGTAACGCCAGAACGCTGAGGCTCCGCGTATCGGTGGGTCAGGGCGATCGCGCTTGATGCCAAGAAACTGCTCGACCTGGCGGGCTGCCTCTGAGAAGTCCCAGCCCTTCAGCCGCATGAGCAAGTCGAAGCCAGTGCCACCACCACCCTTCTGATCGCGGCCGCCGCAGTGTGAGCAGAACCAGGTGCCGTTGCCATCGAGGTCATCGAAGCGGTAGCGAGTCTCACCACCGCAGCAGGGGCAGGGGCTTTCCTTGGTCTTGCTGACCACCAAGAACTCAGGAGCAACACCCCCGAGCTTGTTTAGGATCTCCGGCCAGCGTCCTCGGGCTGCATCAGAAATCCTAGACATGACCTTCACCTGAAATTATTTTGTTTGCGTCTTGCATCGAGCGCGCCACACCAGCACGGCCACCGGAGCGCTGTACGAAATCGATGAAACTTTGTTGCTCGGGAGTAACCCGCCCAGTTGGCGTCTTGACCTCGATCGCAGTGAAGAGAGCGATCGTCTGACCGACCATGTCGGGCGTGATGGTGACGCGGGTCAGCCCGATCAGGTCAGAGCTGCCAGGGCAGAGTCCAAAGCGGACGAAACGGCCATCAGCGGCCTTGCAGGTGCCGACGTTGTTGCGCCAAAGCCGGACATCGGGCGACTGGCTCAGCGTCTTCCAGAGGCGTGCCTGCAAACTGGTCTCGCTGTTAGCCATGGGCTTGTCCCCACTGCTGACGCTTACTCTGGCGAGCCTTCCAGTAGCGCTGTGCCCAGCCCGGTTTGTAGCCCCGCTTGCGACCCAGTTCGATCAGTTCTTCAAGGGTCTGAGCCTTGGCCTGCTCTTCCTTCCGCTGCCGAGCGATCGCAGCCTTGTCTAGCTCGATCAGCTCGCCTCTGACCTCTTCAAGACGCCGCGCTTCGACGACGTAGCGATGGCCGCAGTTCGGGCAAGTCGGCTGAGGCGCGTGAGCACAGAAGCACTTCGGACACTGCCGCACCGTCTCGGGCTTCTCTTCGCTCTCGCCCTTGCGCGATCGCCGCTTCTCGCCTTCCAGCGTCCACTCGCGATCGGCCTCAGGCAAGCCATGCCTCATGACGTTGCCGACGTGGTCCAAGATGAGAGCGTGGGACTTCCCAGGGGCTGGTCTGAGAACACGGCCAACCTGCTGAAGGTAGAGCCCGAGCGACTGAGTGGGGCGTAACAAAAGCGCCGCTGTGACGACTGGGATGTCCGTGCCTTCGGAAACGATTTCGCATGACGTGAGCACTTGAATGCGACCGCTGCCAAGGTCGTCAATCAAGTGCGATCGCGTCGCCGAATCGAGCGTGCCATCCAAGCTGGCAGCCTTGAAGCCAGCCGAACTGAACTCGACTGCAACCTTCTGGGCGATCTCCACCGAGGCACAGAAACCGATCGCTGGGACGCCAGGGCAGAGACGCCGGTAGTGGTCGATCGCATCGCCGACAATTACTGGCTTGTCCATCGCCTGAGCCAGCTGATCCTTAGCGTAGTCGCCCGCCCGCATGCGGACGCCAGTCAGGTCAGCCTGAATTGGCGGAGCGTAAATCTTGGTCGGGCAGAGGAAGCCCCGCTCAGTCAGCTCTGCGATTGTCGGGCCAATGATGAGGTCGTCGAACACGTCACCCAAGCCACGGCCATCCGTCCGACAGGGTGTTGCAGTCACCCCCAAGACGCGAGACCGAGGATAGGCACTCAGCACCTTGCCCCAAGTGTTGTCAGGGACGACGTGGTGAGCCTCATCCACCACAATTAGCTCAGGCTCCCAGTCCAACCGATCTAGTCGTCGAACAAGCGTCTGCACAGACGCGACCTGTGTCGGGTAGGGCATCCAGCTGAAACCCGAAGCAATCAGTCCATGCCGGACACCCAAGCGATCGAGCGATCGGCTCGCCTGGAGCAGCAGCTCCTTGCGGTGCACAAGGATCAGCGTTCTCTTTTGCTTAGCTGCAGACTGCAGCGAGATGTAACTAAAAACCGCAGTTTTACCCGCGCCAGTTGGCATCGCCACTAAAGGCGATCTGTGGCCGGTGGCGTAGGAGTGACGCAGCTCTTCGACGACTTGCTGCTGGTAGTCTCTGAGCTCGAATGGTGTCATAATTTGCCCATTAGTTCGTCAGCGAAAGAGCCGGTCTTCTTTGGTAGGGAGCCGGCTTTTCGCTTGTCCCAAAATTTTAGGGTCTCGGAGCAATTCAAGAACAGCCTTGAAATAAAAGCTGTTTTAGTCTTAATAATGCAAAGACGCCAGAGCATCGTGTAATCGACTGCTTGTCATGGAATCGGCCTAGAGTCCTCGACCACTCCACATCACACGTCTCATCCCGCCGTCGAAGCGGGATTTTTTTTGCGGTTCTTAGCTCCTCTGTACGAGGCTTGGCCCACAGCGATCGCCTCTGGGCCGCGCCCTTCCATGTACCGCTGGACGACGTTGTAAACGCTTTTCTGGCTAAGGGCATGACGCCCAAACTCTTTCTGCAGCCAGCTTGCAACCTTGTAGCAAGTCAGGCCCGACGCGTACAGCTCAACAATTCTTCGCTGTTGCAGAGTGTAGATTTCCGAACAGAACTGACCTAAGTGATTTTTGACCAGTAACACCTCAGAATCGCCTAGGCCGTAGAGATCTGCGATTCGAACCTCGATTTCTTCGGCCGACAGCCCACACCACCAAAGCCCTTCAGCCGTCAGACAGAGTTCGGGTTCTAGGATTGCACGGGCATTGGCATCGTTACAATATTGCAAGCGGGAGAGGAATTCAGGCATGGAAATAATCGTCAAGGACAAAGAGAAACGACAGAGAGGAATGAAGCGGATTGCTCAAATCGTCAACTTATGGACCAGAGGCGGAGCGCTAACCTTCGACAATCTGCACTCTCTTTCTGAGAGCTACTCAGAGACTCGCCTCCAGAAGACTGCTCTATCTGCCCTTGCTCGGGCTGAAAAAAGAAACCCAGGGCCAGGAACTTTTCAAGCCTTTGGGGCCATTAATAAAGCAGCCGCCCAAGAACAAGAGCGAGGGGATCGGCTTTCAGAGCATCCTCTTAGCCGCATCAAGGTAATTAGAGTTAAAGGCAAAGTCGCGACTGCTGGGCACTTTTTGGAGTTCTTCATTGGCGAGCTAGAGCCTGATAACGTCGATGATCTCGAAGCGTTTTCTTGGACTTCTGACGGCCTCACCGCTGGTCAAGAAAAGCTGCATCAGTCCTTTGCAAAGCTCTGTGCAGAGCGACGATTGGACACTTTGACCGAGGGACGCCGCTTCACGAACTTGGCGGTGAAGCTAAAGGTTGTTAACGCAGAAGACGAGGCTGAGTTTCTGTTTTGGCTGCTGCTTCCAGACAAGAAGCGATCGCAGAAGGCAGACCGCTGGCTGGCCTCAATCAGCCCTGTTTGGGACTCTTGGGTTGAGACTCTCCCAGCTCCCCAGCTGCTTCCGCAATTCTGAACCAGCTTAAGTATTCGCGCTCAGACTGAATCCAAACCCGTACCGCAGCGATCTGCACTCGGAAGGCGATCGCCAGTTCGTAGACCCGACCCCAAGCCGAGGCAGCTTCACTCTGATCCGCGCATTGAATCACGAGAAGACGATCGGCTTGGGACTGGCCTGCAGCAAAAACGGAAACCTTCATTGGGTACTCCTGACGATGTTCAGCTTGGGAAGCTTGAACAATTTTTTGTAATCTCTGGCTTTCAGTATTGTAATCGTGCAAAACTAAACTGATTTTAAATGCAAGCAGTTTATGTCTTCTGAATTAGCCCGGACTGAGCAGCCTGCACCATTGGGCGTCTTCAGTGGGGCCGAGTCTTTCGCATTAGCGCAGCGCATGGCCCAAGCCTTGGCTGCGAGCAGTCTTGTTCCAGAGGCTTATCGAGGCGACGTCAGCAACACCCTGATCGCACTAGAAGTTAGTCAGCGCATCGGTGCCAGCCCGCTGATGGTGATGCAGAACCTGCACATCATTGAAGGCCGGCCAGCTTGGTCCAGCCAGTTTGTGATCGCCGCCCTGAATTCTTGTGGGCGCTTCACGCCGCTGCGGTTCAGGGTCGAGGATCGCGGTGAGCAGACCGTTACCTACGACTACTGGACTGGCAAGAAAGGCGAGCGGCAAAAGCACACCGCCTCCATGAAAGTGCACGATCGCACCTGCATCGCCAGCGCCACAGACAAGGCCACAGGTGAAGTAATCGAAGGGCCAGAGGTGTCGATCGCCATGGCCGTCGCTGAGGGCTGGTATACCAAATCGGGCAGCAAGTGGCAGACAATGCCCGAGCTGATGCTCCGGTACCGAGCAGCGAAGTTCTTTGGCAGCCTTTACGCTCCCGACATGCTGATGGGTCTGCAGACTGCTGACGAAGTCCGAGACATCGAGCGGGTAGAGGTCAAAGACCTTTCTGTAAGTCGCTCAACAGCGATCGCTTCCAGCCAGTCAGCGATCGCAAAGGACGAGCTTGAAAAGGCTTATGAAGTGGTCGAGGCAGAGCTCGATCGCTTGGCCGATCAAACTTTCGCCGAGGTTGTGGAACCCGAGGTTGTAGAGCCAGCACCTGTTCCACGTCCCGTGGCAAAGCGACAAACGGTCGGTTCCAGCCCCGAGCTGCGAGAGAAGTATGAGAAGGCACTGGAGGCAGCGGGCGTCGACGAGGTTGGCCGCCAGACTCTTGAAGCGATCGCCAAGGTCAAGAGCAGCGACGACCTTTCTGAGAAACAAGTCGCCTCGATCATCGAAAAGCTTGAGCCCGAAAAGATTTCTGCACTCAACAGTGGCGTCAATCCGAAAACCGGAGAGATTCTGGTTCAGTTGACGCCTGAGGCATCCGCGTAGTCTTGTGCAAGCTTTGTAACAAGACTAGAACTACTCAAAAGTTTGTCTAGAAATAGAACTATGCATACCTTCGACATTCACACCGAGCCCGTCGTCGTCGGTCTGCCCCATGGCTGTAGCGCCTGGAGCATCAGCACTGAGTACGCCGGAGTCCGGCTGCTTGGTGGCTGGGAAATCCGCGATCGCAACGACCAGCGACTCTTCTTCATCGGCCGCGAGGTTCAGCAACTCGAACTGCCAGAGCTGATTAAGCGCTGCCGAGAGCACTACCTCTACGAGCCGCCAACCGATGACCCAGCCGGCGAGCCAGACCTTGAAGACCTTGCAGATGTCGATGCTCTCCTGTTCTAGCCATGAATCACAAGCAAACCCGTCGCGCTCGCCTTGCCCACCGGCGAGAGTTGCAGCGCCGCCAGCGTGAAGCCTTGCCAACGATCGTCCTGACCGCTTTCGCAGTTGGCTTGTTCGCTGGCTACGGCTGGGCTGCCCAAGCCTACGGCCAGCACATCACGAGTCCTGCAAGCGATCGCCAAGTCGTAAACAGGGAGCAGCTATGACCAGCAAGCATGAATTATGGATTGATTCTGTCAGCAGCCTGCCCTGCCAGATTCGGAGTCTGAATGGCTATCAGTTTGTTGCTTGCTTGGTCGGTGTTCCACTAGGACACCCAGCATTCGGGCAAGAACTGTCTGTGTTCGAAGGCCGAGCCATTTTCCCAAAAGATATCGATGCCTTGGGCGTGCGAAGGCAGGGCGATCGCGCTTACTGGTTTTTCGTTTTTCCTTGTCACAGCCTCGACAAATTGCGTGCAAGAGAACTTTGCGAATCTCTTGCACGCGGCCTTCACGAACTTACCGTTTTCCCTGTCGCTGGCGAGAGGACAAAGCCATGAAGGAACGACTCGTCAGATTTGGTCATTTAGTCCTGAGTCCAAGCTTCCTGAAGAACTGCGAAAGGCACCAAGAGTACGGCGCTGCTGATTTTCTGTCTCGCAACCTCAAGCAACTCACGCCAGAGCAGATCAGGCAGGGGCTGAGTCAGCGCGATGGCAGCCTCTTGCTGAAGCAGGCCTGCGCGATCGCCGAGGTCAACTACGAGGAGATCACCAAAGGTGCCTAACCGACTGCACGTCACGATTGATGCAGGCCTCGTCTTGGCGCTTAACTGGGCTACTCAAGAGCTACACATCGTCAAGCGCCATCTCATCTGTCGCGCCATCGAAGTCTGGGCCATGAACCCGACACTCAAGCCGTGGCAGCCTTCCGGCAAGGGTGTCCACGCTCATGTCTCAGTTGGGATGAGCGACGAAGACGTCACCTGGATTAAAACTTGGTGCATCGAGTTTGATGCTAGGCCGTCCCAGATTGTTGAGTCTGCTCTGTCTCGCTGGTTTGAAGAATACGGTTTTCTAGCCCGTGTTCAGTCTGGAGAGATCAGCCAAGCCGAGCGCCAACAAATTGCGCGATCGGCTTACGGCAGAGTTGAACGGTTCGAACGCGATGATTCACCAGAGGAAATTCTACGCAAGCAGCTTGAATTTTACACTCGCACCGGCAACGCTCTGCGGATCACGAGGATCCGTCGTGAACTACTGGCGATGGGGGTGGCTGCATGAGCGCCGGGCCCCGTTGGGCTGCAGAGGAAGAATGGCTGCTGGAGGACTTAGTGGGGACCGATGTTTTTGCGGTTGTCTATCAGCGCTATCGAGCGATCGCCAAGCAGAATGGCTGGCCAGAACGGAGCAAAGCTGCACTTTACTATCGATCGAGACTACTTGGCCTGCGTGCTGTCGCCACAGACGACAACCTCAACAGATACGAAGTTGCCCGCCAGCTGGGCATCCAACCTCACCGCGTGCGCACTTGGGTAGACCGCTACCCATGCCTTAAAAGCCGCAAGGTCGGTCGCTGTTATCGCCTTTCCTTAGCGGACCTGCGCAACTTCGCTCTAAAGCGGCCGTATCTGTTTTGGGGCGTCGATGAAATCGGGCTAGCCAATCTGATTGGCGAGACCTACGCCCCGCATGTCCTGCGGAAGAACCACCGCAAAGACACTCGGCGAGCGGTGATTTGCGTCGAAACCGGAGCAGTCTACCCGTCGCTGCATCAAGCCGCTCGGGCCTTCATGCGCAGCGACTACGAGCGAAGCCGCAAGGGTAGATCCCACGTCCTCGCGGCGAACATTCGCTCTGCTGCTCTTAACCCCAGCCTCACTGCCTACGGATGCCACTGGCGCTTTGTTGAAGAACTTCGAGCCAGCGCTTGAAAACACCTCAAACCTAGGTAAAACCTGTGATCCTCGTCGACCACGAAATCAGAGCGCTCTGCGAAGCCGGCATGGTCAGCCCGTTTGACCCAGACCTGATCAACCCGGCCAGTCTCGACGTGCGCCTCGGCCCCAACATCATGATCGAGACGCCGAACAGTCCAAGCTTGCAGAAGCGATCGATCGCAGACTACTGCGAAGAAAGCCCCTACCTCATTGACCCATCCGAGTGGTTCTTGGGTGAAACCCTGGAGCTGTTCAACATTCCGCGATCGCTTGCTGCCAAGTTCGTTCTTAAGAGCAGCCGAGCCCGAGAAGGGATCAACCATCTCTATGCAGGCTTTGCGGACCCACGCTTCCACAACTCCGTACTGACCTTAGAAATCGTCAACGTCCGGCGGTTTCATCCCGTTCCCATCTGGCCAGGGATGCTGATCGGGCAACTGATTTTCTGGCGCTTGAGCGACGAGCCAGAGCGGGATTACTCCGTGACCGGTCGCTACAACGACTGCCTGACTGTGACCGCTAGCAAAGACGCGGGGAAGTCCTGATGGCTCGCTACTGGCTGCAACTCTTCGACCCGTCAGGCCAAGCGCTTGAGCCGACAACCGAGTGGGTCTGTGACGACATCAACGCGCCCGAAGTTGCTCACAAATGCTGTGACTTGCTGCGACATGCGCAGGTCGAAACCATCGAAATCTATGACGCACCACCGACGCCTGGCGCCCTTCCTGTGCAGGTTCACCGGAGGAACCCATGCAAGAAAACCTGACCCTCAAAGACTGTCAGCTCATCTGCTTTCACCTGCGAATGATGAAGTGGCAAATCTTCAGAGAGGGATTCCTCGACTCGTTTTCTGAGTGCAAACAGGTCGAGATCCTAGACGCCTACTACTCCGCCAAACGAGCCCTACGAAAAATCGCTGAACTCTATGGCTATGACCTATCTATCGACTAAAGCGATGGCCGCGTTGCTGGGCTGCAACCCTGAGACCCTGCGCCGCAACTACCGCTCAGGCCTTTACAAGCTCGGCACCCACTGCGTCGTCATTAACCCCAAGGCACCGCCAAAGCAGCAGCGTTTGCGCTGGAATTCTGAGCAAGTGCTTCGCACCAATGCGGGCCTTCGGGCTTACCGCAGCAAGTCCTCGGCGTAGCTCTGGACTTCGCGATCGCCTAGCCAGCGATGGTAGGTCTCGGTGTGGACTTGAGGGCTGTGTCCCATCATCTTGGCAGCCACCGTCACCGGGAACTCGTACTCAATTAGCCGAACGGCATAGCTATGCCGCAATCCATATAAAGGTGGCACACCGTTGGCTTTGGCCCACTGCCCAGCTCGAGTGCCCAACTCTTGATTGTTGCGGACGTTGATCGGCGGCGGCCCACCGTGGCACAGGTCAAAGCGCTGAACCCACTGCGGTGGGCAGGGATAAACCCAGCGCGGCCCTGTCTTACCATCCTTGAGCCAAACCCGTTTTCCCTTAGATTTTCGCAACGAGTCTAGGTCCAGGTACCAAGCTTCGTGCGGGCGAAGGCCGTAGGTCGCGATCGCTGCATAGACCCAGATCCAGCCAGCTCGAAACTCAGGCTGATGGTGCAGCTGCATATTCTTAAGGTGGTCAAACCAGTCGACAATCTGCTGCTGTGTTGGTAGTTCGCGAGGGACGACTTCGCGCCGAGTCGCAACCCCCTGCCACGGCCGCGCATCTAACGGCTGGTTGGCGACTGCGCACAGAAATCGGCAGGCGACGATCGCCTTCTGCAGTGCATTCGGGAAGCCGCGCTTACTACTTAAGTAGCGGTGGATCAGCTCTAGGCTAAATGGCTTGTCTAGCCCAATCTGGCGGTAGTGCGCAACGTAGACCCGCTGCCAGGTGCTCAACGTCTTGGCCGTGCGATCGCGCTCTGAGAAGTAGCGCTCCTCAGCCAGATGCACCAGCCCACTCATCACGCTGGCGTCGATCGGAAGCTCCACATGGTCTTGCCAGCGGAACCGATCCATCTGCAGCTCTAGCCCAACTTGGTGAGCCTTAGCTTCAGCCTGCTTCACCCCCAAGGGCGTGGCATCTAAACCCAAGGGCATGCGCTGCTGCTTCCACTCACCACCAGGAAGCTTCGGCGGCAAGTTGCCACGCAGGTACAGAGAGGCCTTCCGTCGCTCGATGGTCAGCCGCACACCTGCACTTTTGAGCCGCTGTGTAGCCTCTTTGCAAAGCCGATCGATCGCTTCCAAAAGGTGGCCTAACCAGTGGACTACTCGGTGGACTAAATCAGGGTAGTACGCAGTCGCTCAAAGTTGCACGGAGTCGTACGGCACTGCAAAACAAAACCCCCTCGGAGACTGGCTTCAAGGGGGTTTGATTGAGTGATGGGCAAGGTGGGACTCGAACCCACACACTATCGCTAGCGGCAGATTTTGAGTCTGCTGCGTCTACCAATTCCGCCACTTGCCCGTGGCACTTTCGTTACAGTACCAGATACAAGCGTTGTTGCCAAGGGCTATTCTGCCGTAAAGCGCTTGATATCAGCGCCTAACTTGCGAAGTTTTTCCTCAATGTTTTCGTAGCCGCGATCGAGGTGCTGCAGGCCGCTGATTTGGGTTTTGCCCTCCGCTGCTAAGGCCGCCAAGATCAGAGCCGCAGAAGCCCGCAGATCGGTAGCCAGCACCGGTGCCCCCGAGAGCTGCGGTACGCCCCGGACGATCGCCGTATTGCCTTGCAAACGGATGTCTGCACCCATGCGCTGCAGTTCAGCCACGTGCTGCATTCGGTTCTCAAACACCGTCTCGGTGATCACGCTATCCCCTTCACAAATGCTCATCAACGCCATAAATTGCGCCTGCATATCTGTGGGGAAGCCCGGATAGGGAAGTGTCCGTAGGTCAACCCCTCGCAAGCTGCCCTGGGGTTGGGTCTGGAGCTCGTTGCTGCTGGTCTGGACGATCGGACAGCCCATTTCCTCAAGCTTGGCGATTGTAGCCGAGAGGTGATCGGGAATTACCGGCGCGACATTAATTACCGAGTTAGTGATTGCCCCAGCGATCAGAAAAGTGCCTGCCTCAATGCGATCGGGGATGATCGCGTAGTCCGCCGTGTGCAGTCGCTCCACCCCTTGGATGGAGATGGTGTTGGTACCAGCTCCGCGAATACGAGCCCCCATCGCGCGACAGAAGTTGGCCAAATCCACAACTTCTGGTTCTTGCGCAGCATTCTCGAGGATGGTTTCCCCTTCCGCCAGCACAGCTGCCATCATCAGGGTTTCAGTTGCGCCGACACTGGGGCAGTCGAGATAGATCCGCGCGCCTTGCAGGCGACGGCGTGAGCCGGGAATTGCAGCACTGACAATGCCATGCTCAATTTGGACGTGGGCACCCAACGCACGGAGGCCACGCACATGCAGATCCACCGGACGCGCCCCAATGTTGCAGCCACCGGGCAGTGGCATGCGAGCTACCCCTACCCGTGCCAAGAGCGGACCGATCGCAAAAAAGCTGGCGCGCAGCTGATTAACGAGCTCGTAGGGAGCAGCCGGACTGCTGAGATCCCGCAGATCGAGATCAATACAGTCGCCCTGTTGCTGGGTTTTGACGCCCAATGCCTCCAGAATCTCCAGCATGCGGCCCACGTCAGCCAGCTGCGGAACATTGCGAATCCGGCATTGGTCAGGACAAAGCAGCGCTCCAGCCATGACAACGAGAGCAGAATTTTTGGCCCCACTGACGTGAACGGTGCCCGAAAGGGGACGGTTGCCAACAATTTCGAGGAAGGAAGCAGGCGCAGTGGCAGCCTCAGAAGCCGATAAAGACAGGGCGGAAATGGCTCGTTCCTCCTCAAGTGGGGCGCAGGGGTCAAAAAAGTGACCTAATACTACAGGAAACTTGCAGCCTGTCTAGGCAGTAGTAGACAACTCAGTTGCTGACCTCAGAGACTGCTTGACAAAATTTTCTATCGGACTAAAGTAATTAATTGTGCGGTTCGCACTTGCCAGCGGAACTGGCGGAATTGGTAGACGCGCTAGATTCAGGTTCTAGTGGTTTCACGACTGTCCGGGTTCAAGTCCCGGGTTCCGCATTCTTTCTTACCCCTGTCATCAATGGTCATAGGGGTTCGTTTTTTGTTATCTGTGACTATTGCCCACGCAGTAGGAATCTGGCTGTCCATGGCAGTGGGCGGAATCTCATCCGCCACACTAGGACTGGATTGATTCGCCATTCAAGGGAGGTTGTGGGATGTTTTGGCTAGCGCAACTGCCTCCCTTGCAAGTCGTCTATCCGGCCGACCAACAGAAAACTCAGGCCGATCGCATTTTCCTGATCGGTACGGCAGATCCTCGCCAGACCGTGACCATCAATGGCCAACTGATCCAACGCAGTCCTGCAGGCCACTTCGCCCCGAGCTTTCCCCTCCAACTAGGCCCCAATCAATTCGAACTGCGATCGGGCGATCAGCGTTTGACCCTCACCGTTATCCGACAGGCAGCCCAGCCCGCATTAGCGCCAGGGACCTTGTTAGCTGATCTGCAACCTCAGCAGACGATCGCGGTCAGTCCGGGTCAGCCCGTCTGTTTCTCAGCGATCGCCGTCCCGCAAGCTCAGATCCAAGTCCAGATCGGATCGCTACAACTGCCGTTGCAGGGGCAAGCGATCGCGCCACTGCCGAGTAATTCGGCTGTCTTGATTGGTCAAAATCAGCCCGATCGCCCTGCTCCGATTCAACGCTATGAAGGCTGCACCACTGCTTTAGCCGCAGGATTTCAAGGGCAGCCGCAGTTTCAGATTCAGGCTGGCGATCGCCGCCTCACACAAGCCGCTCCAGGTTCCGTGACAGTGTGGCCCGCCCAGCCTTACCGAGTGGCCACGGTGACAGCTCCAGAAGCGATCGCCCGAACGGGGCCGAGTACCGATCATTCACGCCTGACACCCTTACCCCAGGGCACTCAAGCGCAAGTCTTGGGGCAGACTGGCGAGTGGTTGCAGCTGGCCTATGGCGGCTGGATGCGTACCTCAGAAGCGCGACTGACGACGAGTGCCGCTCTGCCGCGATCGCAGGTTCGCAGTGCCAGCTTTCAAAGCCGCGATCGCTGGCTGGAATTTCGGGTACCTTTGAATCGACCAGCCCCGCTGCGGCTGGAACAACAGGGCGATCGCCTGACCCTGCAGCTCTACGAAACCACAGCGCAAACCGACACGATTCGCCTCAGCACCGATCCTTGGCTGCGTAGCTTCCGCTGGGAGCAAGCTCGCCCCGGCGAAGTCACCTATCACCTTCAGCTCGCGAGCCAACAACAGTGGGGCTATCGACTGCGCTACGACGGCAACATACTCGTACTGTCTATTCGCAAGCCGCCGACCATCAGCCAATCACGATTGCAGCAACCCTTGCGAGGCCTGAGGATCTATCTGGATCCAGGTCACGGCAGTGCGGAAGATTTGGGGGCCCGAGGGCCGGATGGCACGCCCGAAAAAGATGTGACCCTGACCGTCTCGAACTTGCTGCGCGATCGCCTCCAGCAGCTTGGAGCCGCAGTTTTAATGAGTCGTAAAGGTGATGAGGACATTTGGCCACAGGAACGCGCAGCACAGATTCAGGCTTTAGAGCCGGATATTGCCCTGAGTTTGCATTACAACGCACTCCCAGATGCGGGTGACGCCGAAGGCACGCAGGGAATCGGTGCTTTTTGGTATCAAGACCAGTCGCAGGACTTGGCGCGATCGCTCCATGACAGTCTGGTGAGCCGCTTACAGCGACCCTCCTACGGCATTTTCTGGAATAACTTGGCACTGACCCGACCCACAGTTGCGCCCTCGGTACTGTTGGAGTTGGGCTTCATGATTAACCCGCGGGAATTTGAATGGATCGTTGATCTCGACGCCCAAAGCCAATTGGTTGAGGCGATCGCCCAAGGGTTGGTCGATTGGTTCCATTCACAGCCGTAATCGCTGGAATACACGTCCGGTTCCGCTTCCGTGGCACTTTAAAGAAGTGATCCGAACTGCTCGCGGTGCCATGCAGACCCTCTCCACCCCCAGCACAACTGCCACTGAGTTTGATACCGTCATCCACCGGCGCCCTACGCGATCGGTTCGGGTCGGTGATATCTGGATTGGCAGCCGCCATCCCGTCGTTGTCCAGTCGATGATCAACGAGGACACCCTCGACATCGATGGGTCTGTTGCCGCGATCCGCCGCCTGCATGAGATTGGCTGCGAGATCGTCCGCGTCACGGTGCCCAGTCTTGGCCATGCCAAAGCGGTCGGTGACATTAAAAAGAAACTGCAAGACACCTATCGCGACGTGCCCTTGGTTGCCGACGTCCACCACAACGGTATGAAGATCGCGCTGGAAGTCGCCAAGCACGTTGACAAAGTCCGGATCAATCCTGGTCTCTACGTCTTTGAGAAGCCCGATCCGAATCGTCAGGGCTACACACCAGAAGAATTTGAGCGAATTGGCAAGCAAATTCGCGACACGCTTGAGCCCTTAGTCACCAGCCTGCGCGAGCAGGACAAGGCCATGCGGATTGGCGTCAACCACGGCTCTCTAGCCGAGCGGATGCTGTTCACCTACGGCGACACGCCGGAAGGCATGGTGGAATCGGCGTTGGAATTCCTGCGACTCTGCGAAGAGATGGACTTCCGTAATCTCGTCATCTCCATGAAAGCGAGCCGAGCGCCGGTGATGATGGCGGCCTATCGCCTGATGGCCAAACGGATGGATGATCTGGGCATGGATTATCCGCTCCACTTGGGTGTGACCGAAGCCGGTGATGGTGACTATGGCCGGATCAAATCGACGGTTGGGATTGGCACGCTGCTAGCGGAAGGGATTGGCGATACGATTCGCGTTTCGCTCACGGAAGCCCCCGAAAACGAAATTCCGGTTTGCTATTCGATTTTGCAAGCCCTCGGCCTCCGCAAAACCATGGTTGAGTATGTCGCCTGTCCAAGTTGCGGACGGACACTCTTCAATCTGGAAGAGGTCCTTCACAAAGTGCGGGCTGCAACCAATCATTTGGTTGGCTTGGATATTGCTGTCATGGGTTGCATCGTCAATGGCCCTGGCGAAATGGCTGATGCTGACTACGGCTACGTTGGCAAAACCCCAGGAACGATCGCCCTTTACCGAGGACGAGATGAAATCAAACGAGTTCCCGAAGAGCAAGGTGTAGAAGAACTGATCAACCTGATCAAAGCAGATGGACGCTGGGTTGAACCGGAACCGATTGCCTAAGTAAAAAGCCAGAAATTTTGACGTCTATCGGGACTGTGTCGCTCAAGAAAGCCTGTGCTAGATTGAGCCTACTCCTTTCCTGATAGGCGGTTTTCGCCAATGGCTTTTTCTAATCGCAAGCTCATCGCCGGTATTTGTGCTTCTGCGATCGCGACCGTAGCTGTGGTGGGGGCAGGGAATCACTGGGCGAGGGGGCAAGCGCTCTTTCAAGAAAGCCCAAAAGAGATCATTGATGAAGTCTGGCAAGTTGTCGATCGCAACTACGTTGATAGCGTTGGCACTTTTGATCGCAACAAATGGCGTCAGCTGAGACGCGAATATCTTGCCCGGAATTACAAGACGCGGGAAGAGGCCTACAGCGCTGTCAAAGAGATGCTGAAGACGCTGGGGGATCCTTACACCCGCTTCATGGATCCGGATGAGTTTAAAGACATGCAAATTGACACTTCGGGTGAACTCACCGGGGTGGGAATTCAGCTTAGCCAGGACCCTGATACAAAAGAGCTGATCGTTGTTTCACCGATCGAAGGTTCTCCGGCTGCTGCGGCAGGCATTCGATCGCGGGACGTCATCGTCAAAATTGACCAAAAGACCACGCAAGGCATGTCTTCCGATGAGGCGGTCAAACTGATCCGTGGCCCCGTCGGTAGCAAGATCACGCTGACCATCCGCCGCGAGAAAGAAACGATCGCCTTCCCGATCGTGCGGGAACGGATTGAGATTCACTCCGTGAGTGCCCGCGTTCAAGAGTCGCCAACCGGCCCCGTCGGCTACATCCGCCTGCGGCAATTTAGTGCCAACTCGGCACCAGAAATGCGGCAAGCCATCAAGGATTTGGAGGCCAAAAATGTTAAGGGCTATGTGCTTGACCTGCGATCCAATCCAGGCGGGTTGCTCTACGCGAGCATCGACATTGCTCGGATGTGGCTACCGAAAGGCGTAATTGTCTCGACCAAAGATCGCAGCGGCATTTCGGAGCAAGCATCGGCGAACAACCGTGCACTGACCGATAAGCCTCTCGTCGTTTTGGTGGATGGCGGTTCAGCTAGCGCTAGCGAAATCCTCTCTGGTGCTCTGCAAGACAACAACCGAGCTGTCCTGATTGGTTCCAAGACCTTTGGTAAAGGTCTTGTGCAATCCGTGCGGCCGCTGGGCGATGGCTCTGGGTTAGCGGTCACGATCGCCAAGTACCTAACCCCCAGTGGTCGGGACATCAATAAGCAGGGAATCGAGCCCAATATTGTTGCTGAACTGACCGATGCTCAGCGCGAAGATCTCAGCAAAAATCAGGATCAAATTGGAACGGCTAGCGATCCTCAATTCCAATCAGCTCTGAAAGTGCTGACCCAACAGATTGCAACAGCTTCGAATAAGTAAATCGGTTCTGTTTGCTGTCTCAATTCCTTAGAATGCTGCAGTGATGAGAGGGACGAGTTGCGATCGCAACTCGTCCCTCTTTTTGATCGATTTTGAAGATAAATGAGTCTAGAGAAGCCAACTTAACTCACCCAAGTTAAGGAGCAATGGATGAGTAGCTGGCAGGCGATCGTAGCTAGCCTTGCTGTTGATAGTCCTGTAAGGATTTCACTTGCAGCGGTTGCTCTAGCAAGGCACGAATCGCTTCAACAGTAGCTTTCGCCCCCGCGATCGTGGTGACAGTTGGCACTTTGTAATCCAGTGCTGCCCGGCGAATGATTTGGTCGTCCACTTTGGCGCGAGCGCCGGCGGGCGTATTGATGATCAGCTGAATCTGATCGTTCTTGAGTGCATCCAGAACGTGAGGACGACCCTCATGCACTTTGAGAATCGGCTCAACGGAGAGTCGCTGCTCTGCCAACACTTTTTGAGTGCCACCCGTTGCAACCACTCGGAAGCCCAACTGTAGGAATTCCCGAGCAATTGGCCCGATCGCAGCTTTATCGCGATCGCTGACGGAGATAAAGACCGTGCCTTGGCGCGGTAGTCGCTGGGAGGCTGCTAGCTCCGCTTTAGCAAAGGCGCGACCAAAGTCCACATCAATGCCCATCACCTCGCCAGTAGAGCGCATTTCAGGCCCCAAGAGAGTATCCGTCCCGGGGAAGCGATCGAAGGGCAGCACTGCCTCCTTAACCGAAAGGTAGCTGGGCACTAACTCAGAAGTGATGCCGAGATCCGCCAAGGTTTGACCGGACATCAGCCGCGCTGCAATTTTGGCGAGTGGACGCCCGATCGCCTTGGAGACAAAGGGCACCGTCCGCGAGGCGCGGGGGTTGGCTTCGAGAATATAGACCTGCTCATCTTTGACCGCGAACTGAATGTTCATCA
This sequence comes from Synechococcus elongatus PCC 6301, assembly GCF_000010065.1. Classification (NCBI taxonomy): domain Bacteria; kingdom Bacillati; phylum Cyanobacteriota; class Cyanophyceae; order Synechococcales; family Synechococcaceae; genus Synechococcus; species Synechococcus elongatus. The sequence goes on from NC_006576.1 coordinate 916,725, forward strand.
GGCCAATGACGTTGAGTGCTTTCGCCAGTTGGGTTGTCCAAGCGCGGATTGTTTCCAGCACCGTCTCATTGAGGCTGACCGTGGGCAGCGAACAGGCGCTATCGCCGGAGTGAATCCCAGCCTGCTCAATGTGCTCCATGATCCCGCCGATCACAACTTGACCAGTGCGATCAGCGAGGGCATCCACGTCGACTTCGATCGCGTTTTCGAGGAACTTGTCGATCAAAATCGGGTGATCCGGCTCGACCTGCACGGCTTCGGTCATGTAGCGCTCTAGCTCGGCGTCAGAATAGACGATTTCCATGGCTCGGCCGCCCAAAACGTAGCTGGGGCGCACCACCGTCGGGTAGCCAATGCGATGAGCGATCGCTAAGGCCTCTTCAGGACTGCGGGCCAGACCATTGGCGGGCTGAGCAATATCGAGCTGGCGCAGGATTTGCTCAAAGCGTTCGCGGTCTTCCGCCGTATCGATCGAGTCTGGCGAAGTACCCCAAATCTGGGTACCAAGGGCTTGGCCTTCTGGCGTTTGCAGGAAAGTTTGCAGCGGTACCGCCAGCTTCAGCGGCGTTTGGCCGCCAAATTGGATGATTACGCCCTGGGGCCGCTCGGCCTCCAGAATGTTCAGCACATCCTCGCGAGTCAGCGGCTCAAAGTAGAGGCGATCGCTGGTGTCGTAGTCAGTCGAAACCGTCTCGGGGTTGGAGTTGACCATGATCGTTTCGTAGCCATCCGCTGCCAGCGCAAAAGCCGCATGACAGCAGCAGTAGTCGAACTCGATGCCCTGACCAATGCGGTTGGGGCCACCGCCCAGAATCATCACTTTGGGGCGATCGCTAGGCCGCACTTCCGACTCTGCCGGGATGGTCGTCAGGCCCGACTCAGCCAAGTGCGATCGCGGCGATTCATAGCAGGAGTAGTAATAGGGCGTGTAGGCCTCGAACTCGGCCGCACAGGTATCGACTAGCTTGTAAACCGGTTTGATGCCCTGTTGCTGCCGCCGCTGACGCACCGCTTCTTCCGAGCTACCAAGGGCAAAGGCAATCTGGCGATCGCTAAAGCCAAGCTGCTTCACTTCTAGCCACTGCGCCGGCGTGATTTGCTCAATTGAGGCGCGCTTCAGGAAGTCCTCACCTTCCAGAATTTCGCGGAACTTCTCAAGGAACCAGGGATCGATGCCGGTCAGCTGATAGATATCGCCATCGCTGAGGCCAAGCAGCATCGCCTGCCGTACCGCAAAAATGCGATCGGGGCTGGGCGTGCGCAACTGCGGTTTGATTTGCTCCAGCGTCGGCAGGGTTTCGGGGCGATCGCAGCCCCAACCGGAACGACCAATTTCTAGCGATCGCAGCGCTTTTTGGAACGACTCGGGAAAGGTTCGCCCGATCGCCATCGCCTCACCCACCGATTTCATCATCGTGGTCAGTTGGGCGGGAGTGCCAGGGAATTTCTCGAAGGCAAAGCGCGGAATCTTGGTAACGACGTAGTCGATCGTCGGTTCAAAGGAGGCCGGTGTCTGGCGGGTGATGTCGTTCTTCAGTTCATCCAAGCTGTAGCCGACCGCCAGTTTGGCGGCGATTTTGGCGATCGGGAAACCCGTTGCTTTGGAAGCCAGCGCTGAACTGCGCGAGACCCGCGGGTTCATCTCGATCACGATCACGTCGCCATCTTGGGGATTGATCGCGAACTGGATGTTGGAGCCGCCGGTTTCCACCCCAATCTCACGGATGATTGCGATCGCTTGGTCCCGTAGGCGCTGATATTCCTTATCGGTCAGGGTTTGTGCTGGGGCCACGGTGATCGAGTCGCCGGTATGAACGCCCATCGGGTCGAGGTTTTCGATCGAGCAGATGATCACAACGTTGTCGGCGAGGTCGCGCATCACCTCCAGCTCAAATTCCTTCCAGCCAATCAGCGACTGTTCGACCAGAATTTGGCTGACAGGGCTGGCATCCAAGCCCGACTGGACGATCAGCTCAAACTCTTCTTGGTTGTAGGCAATGCCGCCACCGGTGCCACCCATGGTGAAGGCCGGACGAATGATCAGCGGATAGGTGCCAATCTGTTCGGCGATCGCCTGGGCCTCGGCCATATTGTTGGCGATGCCGCTGGGACAAACTTTGACGCCGATCCGCTCCATGGCCTCTTTGAACAGGAGTCGGTCTTCAGCTTTTTCGATCGCCTCTAACTTCGCGCCGATCAGCTCCACCCCAAAGCGATCGAGGGTACCGTTTTTGGCAAGCGCGACAGCCAAGTTCAAAGCGGTCTGACCACCCATCGTCGGCAGCAGGGCATCGGGACGCTCCCGCTCGATCACCTGAGCGACCAATTCTGGCGTCAGCGGCTCAATGTAGGTGCGATCGGCCGTCTCGGGGTCGGTCATGATCGTGGCGGGGTTTGAATTGACCAACACCACCTCGTAGCCTTCCTCGCGCAGCGCCTTGCAAGCTTGGGTGCCCGAGTAATCAAACTCGCACGCCTGTCCAATAACGATTGGCCCGGATCCGAGCAGCAGAATTTTGCGAATATCTTGGCGGCGAGGCATGGTACGGTCACAGCGGCAAATCCGATCTATTCTGCCATCCGCGCTGGTGCTCCCCGACACTGACCATGAGGTCAGGCTTGTATGCTAGGGACAATTGCGCATGGGTATCGTCACCACCGGCTATGAGCGAACTTCAGCGTCTCAAGGGTTTGCTGCCACCCGAATTGCAGAGTTGGGTCTTTGTCGAAGCTTCGGCTGCCGTCGATCCGCCCTTGGTGACCTGCGAAGAAATCGGCCGCGACGAAGTCGAAATCCAGATCGACCTCCTGCGCTGGGAGCAGTTAGCGATCGACCAACGCAACCTGCTGTTCTGGCATGAAGTGGGCCGCATCCAAAATGATGCAATTCCCCGTGATGGCTGGGAAATGGCAGCTTTGGCGATCGGCTTGGGCGGCGCTGTCGGTGAACTGTGGGTGCGCGACGGTCTGTTGCTGTTGCTAGCCCTTGGCCTCTCGGGATTTGCTGGCTATCGCCTTTACCTAAAAAACAACAGCGAGAAAAAGCTGCAAGAAGCGATCGCAGCTGATGAACGCGCGATCGCGCTCTCAACGCGCTTTGGTTACAGTCTGCCGAATGCCTACAAGAGTTTAGGCAGCGCCATCAAAACGCTGATTGAGCAAACCCCCAAGAAAAAACAGCGCAGCTTCTACGAAAATCGATTGCAAGCTTTGCGCCGCAGTGCTGCCAAAGCAAAAGCGAAGGCTCAACAGCAAGTGGCCGCGAATCCTGAAACTTTCGAAGACGTCTATCAGCAAGGCTAGAGCTACGGCTGATAGTCAGTTTCTGGCCAAGTAGCTTTGATTTCAGCCGCTTGCTGAGCAGTCGTAAACCGCTCCCAGAGAATGCCATTGCAATCGCGATCGCACTCAAACGATTCTGCTTGCGGATCTTCCCAGCCCAAGTGGCGGAGTTGACCCGCTTGTTCTGGCTCTGTCTGGCGAATCGAAAGGTTGAGCTGCGGCGTGCGCCAGAGTGCATAGGCTCCGGCGATCACGACTTCGGGTTCTTGCCCCAGTCGCTGCGAATAATCCGCTACTGAAGCAGCAACATCAGCCACAGCGATCGCGATGTGCAAGCGTTTCGGCTCAGTCATCTGCCAACTCCTCGAACACGCTTAGGGACAGCAATTGCCCGACTAAATCACTCAGCGATTGGATTCGAGAGCCAGCGTAGGGAAGAAAGCCGCAGCGCGATCGCGAGAGAAAGCCACAAAGGCATTAAAGGCATGGCCTGCCACTCGGGCAGGTTCCAGTTCCGGTCGCAGCAGCTCCCACAGTCGCTGCAGGGGTTCCGTTTGCAAGCGCTCATTCTCAGTCAGAGCGAGCAGCAGCTGATTGCGCAGATAAGCTCCTTCATCCGAGAACAGATATTGCAGACCCATTTGTGCAGTCGGCAGTAGATCAAAACCGCCGTCATTCTGAGCGATCGCAATCAGATTTTCGAGGCGATTCCAGCGGAATTTGCCATCTTTGACCAACACTTCCAAGAGACGACGACGGAGCTGCGGCGATTCACCCTGTAGTAGTCGCTTAGCGATGTAGGGATAGGCCACATCGACAATGCGGAAGTCGGGATTAACGCTCAACGCCAAACCTTCTTGCGTGACGAGCGATCGAATGATCAGGGCAAATTTAGCCGGAACACGGAAAGGATAGTCATACATCAACTCTGAGAAGCGATCGGTAATCGTCTTGAAGTTGAAGTCGCGAACCTTCTCGCCCATGATGTCGCCCAGCACCGACTCCAAGGCTGGGATAATGGGCGTGAGATCACTATCGGGCGTCAGGAAGCCAAGGGTAATAAAGTCCTGCGCCAGCTCAACATAATCACGATTGATCAAGTGAACGACGGCATCGACTAGGGTTTCTTTGGTCAACTGATCCAGCTGATCCATCATGCCGAAGTCAATGTAAGCCATGCAGCCTAAGCCATCGGGTCGCGGGCTGGATGGCAGGGCAAAGAGGTTGCCCGGGTGAGGATCGGCGTGGAAGAAACCAAATTCCAGCAGTTGCTGCAAACCGGAAATAACACCAGTTTTGACTACTGCATCTGCATTAATACCCAACTGGTCAAGTTCGGCAGCAGCAGTGAGTTTGACACCGTCAATCCATTCCAGCGTCAGCACATGACGGCTGCTAAATGCCCAGTAAATTTTGGGCGCTTTGACATAGGGACAGTCGCGGAAGTTTTCGGCAAAACGTTCCGCATTACGTCCTTCATTTTCGTAGTCAATTTCCTCGAATAGCTTGTAGCCAAACTCATCGACAATCAGCGTCAAATCGTGGCCAAGATTGAGTGGCAACAACGATCCAAACCAAGTTGCAGCCCAGCGAATCAGAAACAGATCGAGGGTGATTGTCGGCAGCAGATTAGGGCGCTGGACTTTAACTGCGACCGTTTCGCCACTGAACAATTTGCCTTTATAGACCTGACCTAAACTGGCAGCTGCGATTGGCTCTGGCGAGAGTTCTTCAAAGGACTGACTGACGGGTCGCCCCAGTTCCTCTGCCATGATCTCGAAGGCTTGATCATTGGGAAAAGGGGGCAGCTGGTCTTGCAGTTTGGTCAGTTCATCCAAGAAATCGACTCGCACCAAATCTGGCCGCGTCGAGAGGGCCTGACCCGCTTTGATAAAGGTTGGTCCTAGGTTCGTCAGAATCTGTCGTAGTTCCGCTGCCCGCTCCGGCAGATGAGCATCACCAGCCTGTTGGCGCTGATCCCATAACAGTCGCCAGCCAAACCCTAGGAAGTTCCAGAAAATAACGCTGAGCCGCGCGATCGCCAACCAAGGACGACGACGGTAGTAGCGGGTGATCGCCTCGGCATCGTAGCGATCGTAGGCAGCAAGGGGAAAACTCACAGGCGGCAACCAAAACTGGAGGAGCGCACTGGCCACTGACCCTAACCTAGATTGTCAGAAGCTTGTAACAACAGTATAGAAAACGACACAAAGTCACGCCGCATGGCCAAGCCGCTCTTTGACCAACTGCTGGCGAGCGCTCAGCAGGCCCGCGCTCCTTTTCACACGCCGGGACACAAGCTCGGGCGGGCGATCGCAACCCATCTTCAACAGGCCTGGGGATCAGCCATTTTCCAGAGTGATCTACCCGAGTTACCGGAGTTGGATAATCTCTACGCCGCCAGCGGGGTTTTAGCCGAGAGTCAAGCCCAAGCAGCGGAGGTGTTTGGGGCCGATCGCAGCTGGTTTTTGGTCAATGGCTCGACTGGCGGACTGTTGGCCGCGATTTTGACCATCTGCAGTCCCGGCGATCGCCTGCTGTTGCCCCGCAATGCTCACCGATCGCTGTTGAGTGGCTGCATTTTGAGCGGCGCGATGCCGGTTTGGATCACGCCACCGGAGGCGGCAGACTTTGACCTAGTTGGTGTCCCAACGCCTGAACAAGTCGCTACAGCACTGGCTCAGGATCCGCAGATCAAAGCAGTTGTGCTTGTCTCACCGACCTACGAAGGAGTCTGCGCGGATGTGGCTGCGATCGCCGCGATCGCACACAATCACAACCTGCCGCTGATTATTGATGCCGCTCACGGCGCGCATTTGGGCTTCCATCCTGACCTCCCGCGATCGCCCTTACATGAAGGCGCAGATTTGGTTGTCCAATCAACTCACAAGCTACTGGGAGCGTTGACTCAAGCCGCCATGCTGCACTGCAAGGGCGATCGCATTGATCCTGAACGGCTCAGCCAATCCTTAGCTCTGGTGCAGAGCAGTAGCCCGAGTTACCTCTTGCTAGCCTCGCTGGAAGCGGCAACAGAACAGATGCGAACTTCAGCCCAAGACTTACTCCAAGTCACCATTGATCTCGCTCGCCAAGCCCATCAGCGACTGGCCGAGTTGCCGGGTCTGCAGTTACCCGCTCTAAAGATCGGCAATCGCGAGGGCTTTCCCCAGTGGGACCGAACACGGCTGGTGATCAACTTTCAGTCCTGCGGCTGGAGCGGCTTCTGCGCCGATGAATATTTGCACGAGCAATGGCAAGTTACGGCGGAGTTGCCCAGCCTCTCGAATCTTGTTTTTCATCTCAGCTTGGGTAACCGTATTGAAGACATCGATCGCCTCGTCACAGCCTGCGATCGCCTCCTCTCTCAGGAACATCAAGAGGAACTGCCACCGCGTCTGCCGGTTTGGTTAGAACCCGAAACCATCCTGAGCCCTCGCCAAGCTTGGTTTTCTCGCCATCAAACCGTCAGTGCAGAGCAAGCGATCGGCGCGATCGCGGCAGAATGTGTTTGGCCCTACCCGCCCGGGATTCCCGTTTTGGTGGCTGGCGAGCGGATTTCGAAGAGCGCAGTAGACTATCTGCGACAGGTACAGACGACCGGCGGCATTCTCAGCGGGTGCGCTGACCCTGAACTAACCACCCTGCGCATCGTGCAGGACTCTGACACGATTCATGCCTCCTGCCTCTCCTGACCGTTCCTGGCCCTACACGACGTCGGGCATCCCTGACGATTGGTTTGCCCAACTACCCGGAATCCCCCTCACGAAGCGGGAAGTGCGGCTGCTGATTTTGGCGCAACTCCGCCTCGAAGCTAGCTCCTGTCTCTGGGACGTTGGCGCAGGAACGGGCACGATTCCGGTTGAAGCGGGTTTGCTCTGCCCCAAGGGCAAAGTGATTGCGATCGAGCGGGATGAGGAAGTTTGCGCCCTGATCCAGCGCAATTGCCAACAGTTCGCCGTCAGCAATGTCGATGTCGTTATGTGCACCGCACCCGACTGCTTGGCGGCGATCGCCCACTCTCCCGATCGCGCCGTGATTGAAGGCGGCCGCCCGATCGCCACTGTGATTAGTAGCGTCTGGCAACGACTCCAGCCCCAAGGTCGCCTTGTCGTGACCACTGCCAGCTTGGAGGGGCTATATACGATTTCAGAGACGCTAGCTCAGCTCCCAGCTCGCAATATCGAAGTGGTGCAAGCGGCGATGAATCGTCTCGAACGCCGAGGCCGCAGCCAAGTGCTCGCGGCAGTTGATCCAATCTTTATCCTCAGCGGTGAAAAACTGGAATAGCTCCTATCAGCAAGAAACCGACTCTAAACCTTGAGTCATCACTGCAAAATCCGCCAGTGCAATGTCAGGAATTGCCGCCAGTACAGACTCCCAATCAAGACTGGCTTGAAGAGTCTGGACAACAATCGGAAGAGGCTCCGCAAAAATCACGGGCCAGTCGGCTTCCCCCAGCTGCTGTGCTGAGTAGGCAAGCTGCTCTTGCGGTGGGCAAAACTGAGCATCAATGTCCGCTTTATTGCCTCGTGGATCGAGGCGATACCAACCAAGTCCCGGGAGTTTTACAGCCACTAATCCATGCAAGCAGTAGCGCTCGCTCGCTTCATCAAAGCTGAGTCGCTGATAGCAAAAGCCCGCTGGAATTGAGCAAGCCCGCAGCAGTGCAACCAACAGATGACTTTTGGCGTAGCAATAGCCGGTTCGATGCTCCAGCACCTCTGAAGCGCGACAAGTGACAGGATTAAGTTGATAGTCGGAACTATGGCGAATCTGATCGCGCACCCATTCAAAGCAAGCCTGAGCGATCGCCGTTGTAGAAGTCTGATCAGCCCGAAGTTCTGCCGCCAAGATTTGAATCGAGGGATGATCGAAATTGATCACAGAACTCACAGCAAGATAGGGACTGATTGACTCAACTGCTGACATTTTTCAGAACATCCAAATCTGCACCCACGATCGCTTCTAAATTCTCAGTAATTTTCTCAACTGGCCAATCCCACCAAGCAATTTCTAACAAGGCTTCGATGACAGGCTCTGAAAAACGCATCTTCAAAACATCTGCGGGATTTCCCCCAACAATCCCATAGGGTGGCACATCTTTAGTAACGAGCGATCGCGCTCCGATAATCGCACCGTGACCGATTTTCACACCTGGCAAAATTAGCGTTTCATAACCAATCCAAACATCATTACCAATGACGGTATCACCTTTATAAGGATAGTCGCCCGGCTGAGGCATAACGCGATCCCAGCTCGGCCCAAAGATCTCAAAGGGATAGGTTGAAAAGCCCGACATCTTGTGAGCCGCACCATTCATGATGAATTTCACACCTCGAGCGATCGCACAAAACTTACCGATGATCAGCTTATCGCCGACAAAGGGAAAGTGATAAAGCACATTACGCTCAAAGTTCTCAGAATCTTCAGGATCATCGTAATAGGTGTAATCCCCAATCAGAATATTGGGATTTTTCACCGTATTCTTGATGAAGCAGACCTGCAGAAAATCTGGCAAAGGATGCTTATTGTGAGGACTGGGATAGGTCATTAACAGCAGTCAAATCAGTAGGGGACTCGTTTCTAGCAACGCTGACAAAGATCGCTCGGTAAGACCTCAGCTAAGCCCAAGATTTCTAAGTGAGTCAAGTGAATTTGAACCTGATGAAAGTCCAGCCCCGATTGCTCGACAATGTCATCTTTGCTGATCGGCTGGTCGCTTAACAGGGCATAGACCTGTGCTTGTTCAGGACTGAGATCAGCGATCGCTTCTTCTACTTCTTGACTCGGCACTGCTGAGGGCATCAGGGGCGGGGACTGTGGATCGAGGGGTGGCAACTGCCGCAGCCAGTCGAGGAGATGACCGGAGCCTAAAATTGGTTGCGCACCCTGTTGAATTAAACTCAGGCAACCTGCTGCTTTAGGGTTATCTAAACTATTGGGCAAGATGTAGACATCTCGACAGAATTCATTCGCGAGATGAGCTGTAATCAACGCACCTGATCGACCTGGCGCTTCTGTCACTAACAGTGCCCGACTGAGACCCGCAATGATGCGATTGCGGGCAGGAAAAGAGCCGCGATCGGGTTGCGTGCCGCTGGGCTGCTCACTCAGAATTAATCCACCTTGCTCCAAAATCGCCTCGTACAAGGCGCGGTTCTGCGGCGGATAGATCACATTGACGCCAGTGCCGAGCACTGCCACGGTTTTGCCCCGCGCTTCCAGACAAGCTTGATGGGCTTCCGTATCCACGCCGTAGGCCAAGCCAGAAATCACGGTGTAACCGGCTTGGGCGATCGCACCACTTAACTTGCCAGTCCAGCGACGACCGTAGGGCGAGGGGTCACGAGTGCCCACAACCCCGATCGCGACAGCGTCCAGCGGCGGTTGAATCAGGTCTAAGTTGCCTCGGTAGTAAAGGACAGGCGGTGGCGTGGGAATTTCACGTAAGAGGCGCGGATAGGCCGGATCAGTCCACAGTAAAAAATGAGGATTTTGGCGCTGGTGCTGCTCCCACAAAGCTTCTGGCTGGTGCTGCTGTCTGACAGTTGCGATCGCTTCTGCCAACAACAACCCGATCCCATCGACTTCCAGTAGTGCAGTTGTTGGTGCTTCCCAAGCAGCTTCAAAGCAACCAAAGTGCATCAGCAACCGCCGGAGCAAGGCTGGCCCTAGGCGTGGCACATGTGACAGGGCAAGACAGTAGAGGGACTCCGGATCAGGACTGGCCCAAGCCGTCGAGGATTCTTGCAAGCGCGATCGCAGCGGTGCAACAGAATCAAGCAAGGTCATAGCAGCGATCACAGACAGATCGCTCCCTAGGGTGCCCGCCCACAGACCAATCGCACGACTGCGCCCATGTTGGCTGCTAAAGTCTGCTGCGCAGAGCCGTTACGCTGGGCGATTTCCAAATAGCCATGACTCCCTGCCAGCACCAGCAGCTCGCCAATCGCAACCTCGCTGTAAGTCCGAGCCAAGGGCAACCAGCGATCGCCCCAGATCAGACCTGCCGCTGTTTGACCCAGTTCGGCTGGAAGATTGGTGATCAAGTTGCCAAAGCGATCGATCGCCTGAATTTGTCCCTGCCAACCCTGATCCGATCGCTGCGGGTGCGACTCGATCAGAGTCTGCAGGGAAGCGGGATCGATCAGAGGCCCCAGCTCAGTCAACGGCACGCCATTGAGCAAATGAGCGGCCGCCGGTGCAAAAATGTCGCGACCATGGAAAGTCGGATCAGGCTGGGGCGATTGCCAGTAGTTCGGGTTAGTGAGGCTAACTGCCCGTTGTGCTGGAAAGCGACTGAGGACGCCACTCCAAAGGCCATTGTCAGGGCCAATTAATAGGCCGATCGCGGTTTCAATGACCACAGCGCGGCGATCACTACCCACGTCCGGATCCACAACAGCCAGGTGCACGCTGCCGGCTGGGAAGTAGGGCACGGCTTGCAATAACTGCCAACGCCCTGCCGCCACATCCTGTGCTGGAACTTCATGACACAAATCAACTAGGGTTGCCTGCGGGCAGAGGGAATAAATCACCCCTTTCATCGCCCCCACGTAACTGTCCTGCGACCCAAAATCCGTCAGTAAGGTCAGCAGGCGACTCATTCGGGACTGTACTGCCCTGCTTGGAGTCGCGCGATCGCGGCCTCTAATGGTTCAGGGAGCTGCCGAAGAATTCGTCCCCGTTGGCGATCGACGGGAGCCAAAATCACCTGTGCTGTAGCGCAAACTTGGTCGGGCGACAGACAGATCTGACAATCCCAGACCAGCCGCACACCTTGACTCGGGCCCGTGCGCACCCGCACCAGCACAGACTCACCGAGGGCGATCGCACGGCGATAGCGAACCCCAAGATCTACTACGGGTAAATCGACGCCCAAGGCCACCAAATCTGAGAAGGCGACGCCCACCGATCGCAGACATTCCACTCGCGCCTCTTCTAGCCAAGCCAGATAGGTGCCATGCCAGACAATGCCTGCATAGTCGGTGTGATGGGGCTGGACCCGCAAGGGATAGTCAAACCAAGGCGGTGCTACATTTTCAAGATTTATGTCAGCAGACATGACGGCGTCTTTACGCGGTGCGAGGAATTCTCTCTCAAGAAATATTATGAAGAAGTGCAGGGGACGCAGTTAGCCTGCCCCGGCAGTCCCCGACGCAACCCTGCTCTGTGCTCTGTTAAACGACCCAAGGAGCTGTGGTTCATGATTCAAAAAATCTTGCTCGCTGATTCTGGCACCGGCAACTCTGAGGAAATGCTCAAGCAGCTGCTGGAGATTCCGACTCTCAAGCAGGCCAGTATCTCAATTCTGCATGTAGTGCCCGGCCAAATTAGCCCTGAACAGCTAACTCAAAAATGGGAAGAAGGCGGCAAGCTACTCGCCACCGCCGTTCAGTCCCTCAAGCTCGATCCCACCAAGGTCAGCACCATCCTGCGCCAAGGTGATCCCAAAACGGTTGTCTGTCAGGTGGCGGAAGAGATCAACACTGACTTGATCATCATGGGCTCGCGCGGTCTGAAGCGCCTGCAATCAATCCTGCAGAACTCGGTTAGTCAGTACGTGTTTCAGCTGTCGGCGAAACCAATGTTGTTGGTGCGCGACGACATCTACGTCAAACGCCTGAACCGGATTATGGTGGCGATCGATAAGTCAGAAGCAGCTCAAGAGGCTCTGAAACAAGCGATCGCCTTGGCTCGCGATATCAGCGGCGGCCAGCTGCTACTCTCTCATGTCACTAGCGGCCCGGCAGCAAGCAATCCCGAGGAAGATCCGATCTTGCAAGCAGCGGCAAAAACGGCTCGCCAACAGGGAATCGAGGTGAAACTGTTCACGGCTTCCAGTAATAAGGCCGGTGAAGCAATCTGTGCGATCGCGGCTGATGCGAATGCGGATCTGCTGATTCTCGGCTCGCCCGATCGCCGTCCCACCATTGCCAAAGGCTTGCCGGATCTCGATCGCCTCTTGGGCGGCTCCATTTCTGACTACGTCCGCGTTTATGCGGATTGCCCCGTGCTGTTGACCCGCACCGCCGCTTAAGACCCTGGCAGTCTCAGATTTAACAAGACAAAGCCCGGCGAAAATTCGTCGGGCTTTTAAAATGACTCATTGCGAAGACTCAGTTTGAGTCCAGCCTTTATTTCGCTTCGCGGCTTGCCGTCTGGATGTACAGGACGATCAAAAAGACGCTCGGCACGAGCACAAACAGCAGACTGGCAAGGAACCCAAGCTCGTTGACTTGCATAGCGACTCAGCCTCAGTAGTAGCAGTTCCGAAAAATTTTCTTCAGCCTACCACCCTGGGCTCTCGTGCCCCCCAGTTTTTTGCAAAAGCTTGGCGTCCTTTAGGTCTCAGCTGTTGCGATCGACGGTGGATCGCCGGCCACTTCAGTCTCAGTTTGTGGCAGTGCAGGCGGCGCTGTTACCGGAATTGGCCGAGCTAAATCCTGAGCGATCAGAGTCTCGCGTTGGGCCTCTTTCGGGTTGGGTTTGGTCAACACCGTCACGGGTCCATTGACGGTCGCTTGGCAGGCAAGACGGTAGGAATCAGGCTTGCGCTTGAGCTTGCGCTCCTCAAAAGACGTACGGGGCGAGAGATTCTCAGCGCCCTGAACAATTTCGACGATGCAAGTCCCGCATTGGCCGTAGCCGCCGCAGTTCATCATCTTGCCGCCGAAGGTGTAGAGGTCCACTTGGTTCTCTACAGCTTTGAAGCGGAGGTTGGCCCCATCAGCGGCAAAGACCTCTTTGTCTTCACGGATAAAGCGAATGCTCGGCATGGGGTTGGAGTCTCCTGCGGAAAGAGCAGAGGTAAATAAATATTAAAATCTGTTTCGGCAATGTCGCGAACTTTTAAGGCGTCTCCATAGCCCTTCGAGAGCTGAAATCGCAGCGATCGCAGTTGTAACAAGTATTTCTACTCGCTTGCTGGGCTCTCTCACACTAGATACACTTCTTCAAGTCTTAGTCACGTCGCTGGAGACCGTCGGCCCTTAGCAAGGTGCTGTCTAGCTTGTTCAGAGGCGATCGCAGCCTTCCGGTAAGCTGGATTTTGGAATCCTAGAGTCGCAGCTGAGAGCACTCTGGCTAAAAACCTTAGAGGAGGAGCGTAGTCGATGGGACTACCCTGGTACCGTGTCCACACGGTCGTCCTCAATGATCCGGGACGACTGATTGCAGTGCACTTGATGCACACTGCCCTCGTGGCAGGTTGGGCAGGTTCGATGGCTTTATACGAACTTGCCATTTTTGATCCTTCTGATGCCGTGCTGAACCCCATGTGGCGGCAAGGCATGTTCGTGTTGCCGTTCATGGCGCGTTTGGGCGTCACCCAATCTTGGGGTGGCTGGAGCATCACCGGCGAAACCGCCGTGGATCCTGGCTATTGGAGCTTTGAAGGCGTCGCGATCGCCCACATCGTACTGTCGGGTCTGCTGTTCCTCGCAGCAGTCTGGCACTGGGTCTACTGGGACCTCGAACTCTTTACCGATCCCCGCACCGGCGAACCGGCCTTGGACCTGCCAAAAATGTTTGGCATCCACCTGTTCCTCTCCGGTCTTCTTTGCTTCGGCTTCGGTGCTTTCCACCTGTCTGGCCTCTGGGGCCCGGGGATGTGGGTCTCCGATCCCTACGGCTTGACCGGCCATGTCCAACCAGTTGCCCCGGCCTGGGGTCCTGAAGGCTTCAACCCCTTCAATCCGGGTGGCATTGTGGCTCACCACATTGCAGCCGGTGTCGTTGGCATCGTCGCAGGCCTCTTCCACCTGACGGTTCGTCCCCCCGAGCGCCTCTACAAAGCGCTGCGGATGGGCAACATCGAAACCGTCTTGTCGAGCTCCTTGGCAGCAGTCTTCTTCGCTGCTTTTGTGGTCGCTGGCACGATGTGGTACGGCAACGCTGCCACGCCAGTCGAACTGTTTGGCCCAACTCGCTACCAGTGGGACCAAGGCTACTTCCGTCAGGAAATTGCCCGCCGGGTTGATACGGCTGTCGCCAGTGGCGCTTCTTTAGAGGAAGCTTGGAGCTCCATTCCTGAAAAACTGGCCTTCTATGACTACGTCGGCAACAGCCCTGCTAAAGGTGGCTTGTTCCGTACCGGTCAGATGAACAAAGGTGACGGGATTGCCCAAGGCTGGCTCGGCCACGCTGTCTTCAAGGACAAAAATGGCGATGTGCTCGACGTCCGTCGCTTGCCGAACTTCTTCGAGAACTTCCCGATCGTCTTGACTGACAGCAAAGGTGCTGTGCGGGCAGACATTCCTTTCCGTCGTGCTGAAGCGAAATTCAGCTTCGAGGAAACCGGAATTACGGCTAGCTTCTACGGCGGTTCTCTGAATGGCCAAACCATCACTGATCCGGCGCAGGTGAAGAAATACGCCCGTAAGGCTCAGTTGGGTGAAGCGTTCGAATTCGACACCGAAACCCTTAACTCGGACGGTGTGTTCCGGACTTCGCCGCGTGGCTGGTTCACCTTTGGTCACGCCAGCTTTGCTCTGCTCTTCTTCTTTGGCCATATCTGGCACGGCTCTCGGACGCTGTTCCGCGATGTCTTTGCTGGGATTGAAGCCGACTTGGGCGAGCAGATTGAATTCGGGGCCTTCCAGAAATTGGGTGACCCGACCACTCGGAAAACAGCCGCTTAAGGTTGTGAATGGTTAGAGCGGTTTGGGTGATGCTCATTCCGCTCAGCTTTCTTGCTCTGACTATTGGCTCACGGTCATGGAAAGTCTCGTCTACATCTTCGTTTTCGTTGTGGCACTGGGTGTGCTGTTCTTCGCGATCGCCTTCCGCGAACCACCTCGAATCGGCAAATAACCCGCTACAACTGGCCTACAGCCCCGATGCGACTCTGAGTTTGTAGACCAGTTGACCGCTTAGACTCGTTGTTCCTAGCGATCGCAGTTGTTCCTTTTGGAACCGCTTCGATTACACTATGGGGCAACGAGTCTTTGCTTTTAGGGTCGTCTCTGTTTCCGAATCCATGTCTCGGAAACACCTTTCCGAAAGCTTGCGAGGAAACGAGAATGCAATGTCCAGCCTGTCGTCATACTGATAGCCGGGTCCTCGAATCGCGATCGTCTGAAAGTGGTCGCAGTGTGCGGCGGAGACGCGAGTGCCTCAGTTGTGGCCATCGATTTACCACCTACGAACGGGTGGAGTTTGTTCCGATTAGCGTTATCAAACGCAATGGCGATCGCGAGTCTTTCGATCGCTCCAAATTGCTGCGCGGGATTGTCCGTGCCTGTGAAAAAACTGGCGTCTCAGCTCAGCAAATGGATCTGCTCGTCGATGAAATTGAGGGGACCCTTCAGCAGCGCAGCTCTCGCGATGTTCAAAGTTCAGAAATTGGCGAGATGGTGCTGCAGCAAATTGGCCGTCTGAGCGAAGTAGCCTACATCCGTTTTGCCTCGGTTTATCGTCAGTTTCGAGGCGTGCGGGATTTTGTCGAAACCCTCGATCGCCTCCAAGATCTCAGTCGTGATGAAGTGGGGGATGTCCCAGCAGCCGTTACTAGCTTGACGTCGGCCTAACGGTTGCGATCGCCCTTGGGCGAGAAGACCACTATTCCAGCTGTGATGGATTGATTCAGATCGATTAATCATTTGCCGCTCATCGAAAGATTGAGTCCAATGATCACGGACTCAATTTGGACTGGCAAAATTCAAGAGATACGGTAAGATTTTGATTTGGGCAGTTGCCCGCCGGCCCAAGAGCGACTTGTGGCGTCCTGACAGCGCGATCGCCTGTCTAGCCAGCCTTGGTATCGCTCAAATTCGCAGCGGAGATCCACTCTAGGAAGCGTTTAGCATGGTCACACAGGACATCCCAGCGGTCGATATTGGCTTTACTCACGAAGATTTTGCCGCCCTACTCGATCAGTACGACTATCACTTCAATCCGGGTGATACCGTCGTCGGCACAGTCTTCAATCTAGAACCGCGGGGTGCCCTGATTGACATCGGTGCGAAAACGGCAGCATTTTTGCCGGTTCAAGAGATGTCGATCAACCGGGTCGAAAGCCCGGAAGAAGTTCTTCAGCCCAGCGAAATGCGGGAGTTTTTCATCCTCAGCGATGAGAACGAAGATGGTCAGCTGACGCTGTCGATCCGCCGCATTGAGTACATGCGGGCTTGGGAGCGAGTGCGCCAGCTCCAAACCGAAGACGCCACCGTGCGATCAGAAGTATTCGCCACCAACCGCGGCGGTGCTTTGGTGCGGATTGAAGGCCTGCGCGGCTTCATTCCGGGCTCGCACATCAGCACCCGCAAAGCCAAAGAGGATTTGGTGGGCGAAGAACTCCCCCTGAAATTTTTGGAAGTGGACGAAGACCGCAACCGCTTGGTGCTCAGCCACCGTCGGGCGCTGGTCGAGCGGAAGATGAATCGCCTCGAAGTGGGCGAAGTCGTCGTCGGTGCAGTGCGCGGTATCAAACCCTATGGTGCCTTTATTGACATCGGTGGCGTCAGCGGTCTACTGCACATCTCCGAAATTTCCCACGACCACATCGAGACTCCACACAGCGTCTTCAATGTCAATGACGAAGTCAAAGTCATGATCATTGATTTGGATGCCGAACGCGGTCGGATTTCGCTGTCGACCAAGCAACTGGAGCCCGAGCCGGGCGACATGGTTCGCAACCCCGAAGTGGTCTACGAGAAAGCCGAAGAAATGGCTGCTCAATATCGCGAAAAATTGAAACAGCAAGCTGAAGGTCTGGTCGTTACCGAATAGACAACGATTGCTCTGCTGCTGAAGAGAACCGGGCCGCTCAGGTCCGGTTTTTTTGTGGAGACTGCCACTCCGTTCGCTCTTAGATGCTGTTGCCCTAGCCATGCCCGTCCTGCAATTCCGCGATCAGCGCAGCGGCGATCGCTGGCAAATATCAGTCCAAGCCTTGCTGTTTGATAAGGATGGGACGTTGGCGAATAGCGAGGCGTTCCTGCAGCGACTGGTCTTGGCCCGCTACGGAGCGATTGCGGCACAGGTTCCCGACCTCACGACCGACCTCTTGCTGAGTTGGGGCTATCGGCAGGAGCGCGTTGACCCAGCTGGGTTGATGGCGATCGGTAGCCGTCAAGAGAATTTAATTGCTGCAGCTAGCGCGATCGCAGCTCAAGGCTACAGTTGGCCTCGTGCCCTTGACCTGGCAGAGAAGTCCTTTCGTCGAGGCGATGCAGCCTGTGAGCCAAAGGCTGCTCAAACGCCCCCGATCGCGGGCATTCAGAAGCTGCTATCTCAGGCGCGATCGCTCGGCCTCAAGATTGCGGTGATCTCTGCCGATAGCGAGGCTCAGATTCAGTCCTTTTTGGATTGTCATCAGTTGCGTGACTTTGTAGATCTGATTTGGGGCTGCGATCGTCGGCCCAGTAAACCCGATCCGGCTGCTGTTCTAACTGTCTGTCAGCAGCTCAACGTCGATCCGAGTACCGCCGTCGTGATTGGCGATGCCGATAGCGATCTGCGGATGGCTGCAGGCGCTGGAGTTGCAGCGATCGCAGCCGCTTGGGGCTGGTCACAAGCACCGATATTTGAGGCGATCACGCCGATTGTCACTGATGTTGAGGATTTAAAACTCCTAAGAGACGCATCCTCGGGCGATCGCCCTCCACGGATCTAGCAATCGCTGCAGGTGGTTGCCAGACTAGAGGGCACAGGAATGACACCAAGGTTCAGACCCCATGAATCGATCACTGCGCTGGGCATTGGGCCTCTGGGTCAGCTTGGGATTCACACCTGTCCAAGCCTTAGAGACAGTCACCTTCTCAGCGGATGGACAAGTGCAGCAACTGGCGATTGCCGATCTCGCAGTTCTGGCGCAACAGGGGCAAGCCTCCAGCGATCTCTCACGGCTGCTTCAACAAGCCGGGCTGAACAGCCAAGCCGTACGACGCTTCTTAAATTCCCCTCTGCCCTTATCTGGCAGCCAATTATCGGCACTCCTCGACCTCGGTTTTGGCGATCGCCTCGTGCAGGAGCTGAGTCGGACCTTGGGTGCCCAAGCAGAACAACTGCAGAACCCCACCCGCATCAATAATCGCCTCGCCCAGCTCGCCAGCCAGCCTAGGATTTCGGTGCTGCAACTGCTGGAAGTGTTGCCGGCCCAAAGCCTCGCAATCGAAATCCCGCGGCTGCTCAAAGTGCTGCTGCCCTTGCAAACCCAGTTCCGCAGCCTCGGGTTAGACCTTGCCGATGTGGTGCCCTGCCTCAGCGATCGCAGTTGTAGCAGCCGCTAAGCCGCTGTCGCCAGCAACTGACGCAGCAGCGATCGCAAGTGCTGTCGTCCTTCTTGACTGGCCTGGGGCATTTCCGATAACTGGCTAAGCAGCGTGATGGCAGCCACATCTTCAGCCGCTTCAAACGAGTCTAGGGGCACGAGCAATTGCGAGTCCTCGCGACAGTCGAAAACTTGCCAAGACTCCGTTTCGATCACCGCCACCGCTAAGGGGCGCAGCCACAGGCGATCGCGATCGCTGACCACCTCAATCACCTCAGCCAGTAACCACAGCGGCGATCGCTGGCACTGAACGATTTGTCCAGCACAGAATGACGATCGCGATGGTTGCCCAAGGGACATTTGTTACACTGATACTGCTTTTCACAATCGAAACTAACTCGAAATCTGTGCTCCTGCGTTGAGAAAAGGGAAGACAGACCAAACGAGTTGAGTCATCGTCAATCGTTGTTTTTTGAAACCAGAGGAGATCTGCAATGGCCGTGGAGACCATTCAGAAACCAGAAACCACGACCAAACGCAAAATTGCGCCGCGCTATCGGGTTTTGCTCCACAACGATGACTTCAACCCGATGGAGTATGTGGTCATGGTGCTGATGCAAACAGTGCCGAGCCTGACCCAGCCCCAAGCCGTGGACATCATGATGGAGGCCCACACCAACGGCACCGGCTTGGTGATTACCTGCGACATTGAGCCAGCAGAGTTTTACTGCGAACAGCTAAAAAGTCACGGGCTTGAGCAGCAGCATTGAACCGGACGACTAAGCTGCTGACACGCCTGTTTACAGCCCTGCGCGATCGCCCCGTTTGGCAGCGGGTACCGGCTTTCTTGGTCATCCTCGCACTGCTGTGGCTGCCGTGGTTAGGGCTCGGTTCCCTTGCGATCGCGGACAGCAATAGCCGCTCGATCGTCACGCTGGTCGGACTGTACGTCATCTTCTTGTTACTCTTGCCCCGCTGGGGTGAGAGTCAAACCGCCTGGCGACAGCCCTTCCGCCACTATGGTTTGGCGTGGAATGGGCGCTGGCGGCGATCGTGGCTGCTAGGGCTCGGGCTGGGTATCAGTCTCGTTTTGCTGCTCTATGGCCTGCAGTGGAGCCTCGGTTGGCAACAGTGGCAGGGTTGGCCGCCCCAGTTTGGGCGGTTGTTCTTCGAAGGACTGCTGATGGCCACTGCCGTCGGCTTTGCCGAGGAGCTGTTATTTCGCGGTTGGCTCCTCCAGGAACTACAACGCGATTTTCCGCAGCAGGGCGGCTGGATGAGCGCACTCATCTTTGCAGCAGTTCATCGTTTTGGGTTACAAATTTTCGGTTTAAGCCTCTTGGGACTGGCACTGGTTGCTGCGCGTCAGTGCGATCGCCAGCGTCTAGGCTTGCCCATGGGGCTGCATTCCGGGCTGGTCGCCGCCTACTACTGGGTCAATGTCGGTCAGCTGGTGCAGCCACGAGCCGGCCTTTGGGCAGGCTGGACAGGGTGGGAAGGCAACCCGTTGCAGAGCATCCCGGGCATTGGTCTCCTGATGCTGCTCTGGCTAGGGCTAGTTGCTTGGCAGCGGCGCAATCGCCCCGTACCTCAGTCTTGACAGCAATCCGCGATCGCGGGCTGGGCTTGACTGAAGCGCTGTAGCCAAACTTGTAGCGCGGCAAAACGGCTAGGACAGAGTGAGTAGTAGGTCCAGCGGCCTTGGGGACGGGCTTGGATCAAACCCGCCTCTCGCAACTGACGGAGGTGAAAGGAGAGCTTGGGCTGCTTGACCTGGAGGCGATCGCAGAGGTCACAGACGCAGAGTTCCTGTTTGCTCAAGAGATTCAACACTTGCAGACGCAGCGGATCGGCCATTGCTTGCAGGGCGATCGCCGGATCGAGCGTTAGCGGACTCTGGCAGTTAGTTGTCGGGCTCGGCTGCGTCATCAGGCTTCACAGAATCGCTGGGGGGCAGGGTCAGCCACAACTCAAACGGGGTCACACCCGCCCGGGACTTTTGCCACTGCAAGTGCAATTGATCAAAGGGCTGGAGGCGATCCTGCAGGAGTTTGGGCAGGGGTAGCAGACCGAGCTGCCGCAGTTGGGTGAGCTTGAGAATCAGGCGATCGCTAGGGCCATCGCCGGTCAGTGCTGCCGTGGGAGTGGTCGCCAGAGAGGGACGATCGCTCGGGGGTGGCAAAGTCAGCGTTGTACCTGCTGCCACCGTCAGGAAACTGACATTGTTCCTAAGCCAGCCATGTCGGGCGATTGGGCGACCATCGGGCAACTGCCAGAGCGTAGAGCCCCTTGCAGGAACGACTTTGAGTTGACCTGTTTTCTTCAGGTGTTCATCCAGCTTCTGCCAACTCTGCTCCGCTTGGCGTCGGTTACTGGCCTGCACCAGCAGGATCAGCCCCGCCCGAGGTTGGGATTGATTGGCAGGATTGGGATTTTGAACGACACCGATCGCATAGCTACCCTGGCTCCAGCTCAGCCAATCCCGCTGGAGCTGGGTGCTGGTCAAAGCCTCAAAATCGCGATCGAATTGCTGACCACTGGGCAACTGCAGCGCGATCGGGCCGCCACTGATCGCCTGCCAGAATTGGGCGAGGTTGACCGATTCGAACCAGAGGACGGTTTCTGCGGGAACCTGCGATCGCAATTCCTGACGAGGACGGGGGGGCTGAGGGGACGTTGAGGCGGTCGTTTCCGACTCAGTTAGCGCCTTGCCCTGAATTTGAATGCCCTCCGACTGAGTGACAAAGTCAGCGCAAGCCGCCTCTGCCACTGGCGGTAGCCCCCAGGCATCACCCGCTTGGGTACTCGCCGACTGCAGCACAGGCCAGTCGAAATAGAGCCGCAGTTCTGTCGCAGGCGTACTGCCACACAGCCGCTGATAGTCCGCCGTTTGGGTGAGGCTTCCCTCTCCTAGATAGGCAGACAGCAGGCGACGCAGCGTGGCATCACTCTCGCTCAACACGAGGTAGCGGTTCCGCAACAGTAGCAGGGAATAACGATCGCCCAATCGCCCTACCAAGGACTGTCCCGATCGCTGTTCAATCCGCCATTGCTGTTGGCGCTCAAGAACTTGGAGGCGATCGAGCAACAGTTCTGGCTGTGTCAGTTCAAGCGCGATCGCCGCTTGCAGAGACTGGGTTCCTAGCCCAGGGATGGGCGTTTGCGAGGACGGGAGCCAGAGGAGCAGCCGCTCGCTAGCCTGATCGACCAAGGGTTCAAGAAAGTCTGCTGGTAGTTGTTTTAACCAGTCTGCTTCACTCGCAAGAGAGCGAAATAGGCGATCGCCCTGGTCAGCACTGAATAGGAGGCTGGCAGCGGTCTCTTGGGGCTGGAGATCCACCAAGGCACTGGTAGCAGAGTCATTGAGGTTCCAGGGGCGTTGCCACCACAGCAAGCTGACGGTAACCGCCAGCACAACCCCCGCGATCGCCCCAAGCACCAAGCGATCGCGCTGGGATCGGCGTCGCAAGATGCGCCAACGGCGACGCAGTTTAGCCCAATCTGGCCGTACTTTAACCGGCATGAACAGCCTCCACCGCCACGGGCCGGTAGAGCGTATCGCGCTGGTAAGGTTGGCGCCCCGCAGCTGCGATCGCCGCCTCTAGCTGTTCCACGGTTTGAGCCGTTCCGCCCTGGGCCCCTGCCATGCTGGTAATGTGCTCCTCCATCAACGTGCCGCCCAAGTCATTGCAGCCCCAGTCGAGGGCTTGGGTTGCTCCAGCCAACCCCAGCTTGACCCAACTCGGTTGGTGATTGGCAATCCAGTCGCCCAGATACAGCCTGGCCACAGCCATCACCAACAGTGCATCGGATAAATCAGGCTGATCGCGCTTGACCCGCTTGCGCAGCGGTGCCGGCGCCAGCTCCCCCACAAACGGCAGCAGAATGAACTCCGTGATCCGGGCTGGGGTTTCGCCAGCGATCGCAGCTTGTTGGAGTTGTCGCAGTTGTTCTAGATGCTGAGCCTGCTGACTGGGCGTTTCGAGATGACCACTGAGCAGCGTGCTAGTCGTCGGCAAACCAACTTGGTGCGCAGTCTGGATGATTGTTTTCCAGGTTGCACTATCTAATTTTTCGGGACAGAGAATCCGTCGCACCGAGTCATCCAACACTTCCGCTGCAGTGCCGGGCAAAGAGCCCACCCCCGCCGATCGCAAAGCCATCAACACCTCACGAAAACTCAGCCCATCCTCCCGAGCAATAAACTGAATTTCTTGCGGTGAAAAAGCATGGAGATGAATCTGCGGAAAGGCTTGTTTAAGGCTGGCCGTCAACTCGACATAAAAGTCGAGCGATCGCCCGTTGCGTTTTGCCGCTGGATTCAGGCCACCCTGCAGACAAAATTCCGTTGCACCAGCGGCAACGGCTGCCGCTCCTTTTTCAAGCAGAATTGAAGCATCTAGCCAGAAAGCACCGTCTTGATCCGCATCACGACGAAAGGCGCAGAAGTTACAGTGCTGCTCGCAAATATTGGTGAAATTGAGATTGCGATTGATCACATAGCTGACGCGATCGCCCACCTGTCGGGAACGGAGTTGGTTCGCCGCTGCCTGAATTTGCTGACGGAGCGAGCGATCGCGGGCTTTGAGTAAAACGGTAGCGGCTTCCGGTTCTAAAGGCTTGCCATCCAAAACAGACGCCAGGATGGCAGCGACGGTCGCCGAATCAATCACGGGACAACTCTCAAGCGTTCACAGAGCGACGGCGACTCCCTGCAAGCACAGGAGCCGTCGGGGGATTTAACTCAAAAATGGTCCAAGCAATATCGCTAGGGTTTGGACTGACCGACTCCGAAAAAGCAGCGGCTGCTTGAGGGGTATCGAACGGTCCATAGAGCTTGCTGCCTGGTTTGCCGTTCCAGCGGACTTGCAACACAAAGTTCACTGGTTTTGACCTCCTTCGCGCTAGCTTCAGTCTGACAGCCGTTTCCCAGCAAAGCTGTGTCGAATATCACGGTCACAGCCCTTTACGCCTTGTTTGGGATCAGCACCCCCAGAGTAGCCATTGTTCGCCAAAACGGGGGGCCGTGCAGAAAAGCTTCAAGATTCTTGGGCTGATTTTGGGGAGCGGAATTCACCCCCCAAAACTAAGGCGATCGCGGTCTACATCATGCCCATACCGCCCATTCCCGGCATACCCATGCCACCCATACCGCCCATGTCACCGCCAGCAGGCATTGCCGGCTCCGGCTCGGGCTGATCGACAACCAAGACTTCAGTCGTCAGAATCAGCGAGGCGACGGATGCCGCATCTTGCAGTGCCGATCGCACCACTTTGGCCGGATCGAGAATGCCGCTAGCCACGAGGTCTTCGTATTGGCCTGTCAGGGCGTTGTAGCCAAAGTTGAAGTCTTTGTCCCGCAGTTTTTCGACGACGACAGAACCTTCAGCACCGGCGTTGTCCGCGATCTGACGCAGGGGAGCTTCGAGGGCACGGGCCACGATTTCCACACCCAGTTTTTCGTCAGCCACGGTCAGCGACGCTTGCAGTGAGGTCAAGGCACTGGCGAGGTGCAGTAGCGTCGTCCCACCGCCGGGCACAACCCCTTCTTCGATCGCAGCACGGGTGGCATTGAGGGCATCTTCAATGCGCAGCTTGCGGTTTTTCAGCTCAGTCTCGGTCGGCGCGCCGACTTTGATCACAGCCACGCCGCCCGCCAATTTGGCGATGCGCTCTTGCAGTTTCTCGCGATCGTAGTCCGAGTCAGTTTCTTCCAGACTGCGGCGGATTTGAGCGATGCGAGCAGCCACATCAGCTTTGTTCTCATCGCCTGCCACGATGATCGTGGTGTCTTTGCTGATCGTGATCTTTTGGGCCTTGCCGAGGACGCTGCTGTTGGCATCGGCCAAGCTGAGGCCGACTTCTTCGGAAATGACCTGACCGCCAGTCAGCACGGCAATATCTTGCAGGATGGCTTTACGGCGATCGCCAAAGGCAGGCGCTTTGACTGCGACGGTGTTGAGGACACCACGGGCTTTGTTGACCACGAGGGTTGCCAAGGCTTCGCCTTCGATGTCTTCAGCAATGATCAGCAGCGGACGACCGGCACGGGCCACATCTTCCAGAACCGGCACCAGATCCTGAATCGAGGCAATTTTTTTGTCCGTCAGCAGGATGAGCGGATTGTCGTACTCCACGACCTGCCGATCTTGGTCGGTGACGAAGTAGGGCGAGAGGTAGCCGCGGTCGAACTGCATCCCTTCGACAACTTCTAGTTCCGTCGCCAGAGATTTTGATTCCTCAACCGTGATCACGCCGTCTTTGGTGACCTTAGCCACAGCATCGGCAATCATTTGGCCGACTTCATCGTCGTTGCCCGCCGACACCGCAGCGATCGAGCGGATGGCCGCCTCATCCGCCACGGGTTGCGCTTTAGCAGCGATCGCTTCCACCAAGGTTGCCACTGCTTTTTCAATGCCACGACGCAGCACGATCGGGTTGGCACCAGCGGCCACGTTGGTCAAGCCTTCCCGCACGATCGCCTGAGCCAGCACAGTTGCAGTCGTGGTACCGTCGCCTGCGATCTCTTTAGTCTTGGCGGCAACTTCCTGAACAAGGCGAGCCCCTGCATTCTCGTGGGGATCTTCCAGTTCAATTTCTTTGGCGATGCTGACGCCATCATTGATGATTTCAGGTGCCCCAAACTTTTTCTCGAGCAGGACGTTACGTCCGCGGGGGCCCAAAGTCACCTTGACAGCATTCGCGAGGGCGTTGACTCCCCGTTCAAGAGCTTGGCGGGAGTCTTCGTGAAACAGGATCAGCTTAGCCATAGAAAATTGTGGACAGCAGAGTGGTGGGGTGAAGGCGAGCGATCGCCCGCCCTTCACTGTCGCACGGTGTCTTGCAGAGCCGAAGTAGGGATTACCGAAGCAGAGCCTAGGCCATCACCAAGCCGCCATCGATATTGATCACCTGGCCCGTGATGTAGGCAGCTGCCGGATCCGCCGCCAAGAATCTCACCACACCCGCCACTTCTGCCGCTTCACCGTAGCGACCGAGAGGAATCACTTCGAGGAGTTTTTCGGCGGCGAGTTCACTGGTCATATCAGTGGCAATAAAGCCCGGCGCCACGGCATTAACTGTAATGCCACGGCTAGCGAGTTCTTTGGCCACGGTTTTGGTCAAGCCGATTACCCCAGCTTTGGCCGCACTGTAGTTGGCCTGGCCGGGGTTACCCATTTCACCAACCACCGAAGCAATGTTGATGATCCGGCCCGATCGCTGTTTGAGCATGATTTTGGCAGCCGCTCGACTGCAGAGGAAGACACCACCTAAGTTCAAGTCCAGCACCGATTGCCAGTCATCCCGTTTCATCCGCAGTAACAGTGTGTCGCGGGTAATCCCAGCATTGTTGACCAGCACATCTAGCCGTCCCCAACGCTCGATTACCGCCGCAAAGAGGGCTTCCACTTCTGACTCTTGGGAAACATCGGCTTTGACAGCAAAAGCTTCGCCACCGGCCGCCGCGATCGCTGCCACTACTTCGTCGGCAGCACCAGCAGAACTCGCGTAATTCACCGCAACCTTGGCCCCCGCCGCCGCCAATTCCAAGGCGATCGCCCGGCCAATCCCCCGAGAGGCTCCGGTCACCAGAGCAATGCGATCGGTTAGGGGCAAAGCAGTCATGGGAGTGCGCTCCAGAGGGCTAGGGCAGGGTTGATTTTACGATCTTGGCGGAACCTTCTAGGCCAACAGCTTCTCGAGGGCTTGCAATTGCGGACCAGTTCCAAGGCAGAGCAGCAAGTCTCCGAGTTCGAGATAGGTGTCACCGGTGGGACTGGCCAGCAAGGTACCATCCGCCCGCCGAATCGCCAGAATTAGGGCGCCCGATCGCCCCCGTAAATCCGCTTCTCGCAGGGTGCGCCCAATAAATCGCGATCGCGGTTGCTCCAACAAAAACTCATCAATGTAGACCGACCGCTCACTGGCGGAAGTCAGATCATCAATGAAGTCGATCACTTGCGGTCGCCGCGCTGCCGCCGCCATCCGCCGTCCACCGGTGATGTAGGGCGAGACCACCGCATCTGCCCCGCCTCGACGCAGCTTTTGAACCGCCTCAGCAGAACTGGCACGGGCGATCGTCCGCAGGTTAGGATTCAAGGTTTTGGCCGACAGGATCGCGTAAAGATTGTCAGCATCAGACGGCATAGCCGCTACCAAACAGCGCGCCCGCTCAATTCCTGCTTTGATCAACACCTCATCGAGTGTGGCATCGCCGACAAAAGCCTGAAGTCCTGCCGCGATCGCCGTATCAATTGCACTTTCATCGTTATCTAAAACGACAAAAGGCAATGCTTCTGCGTTGAACTCGCGGGCAATTTCTTGTCCAGTGCGACCAAAGCCGCAAATGATGTAGTGATTGTGCAAGCGATTGAGTAAGTGTCGTAGTCGGCGATCGCGCAGCCTCTCTTGGAAGTATCCCTCGGCCAAGGCTTCGGTGGCAGTCTTGATCACATAGCCAATCAAGATCAATCCTGCCAAGATCAGCAGGATCGTAAATAGCCGACCCTTGGGACTGAGGGGATTCACTTCCCCAAATCCCACCGTCGCTAGCGTCGTGATTGTCATGTACAGAGCATCTAGCCCTGTCCAGCCTTCAATCAGCTGGTAGCCCAAGGTGCCGACAACAATCAGCAGGACTAACGCCCAGACGCTATTGACCAGATTGCGACGGTGATCAAGACTTCGCCGCGATCGCTGTGGCTCCATGCTGCCTCGCTCAATCTGAGCGGTGGAGGAAGATCGCTAGCGACCGAAGAGGCGATCGATGATTTCCTGGGGTGGAACCGTCGCCACGTCAACACCCTCCGCCTTGATGCCGATGAACCGATCATCTGCTGGCAGCAGCTTCGCCGGTTCAAAGGGACCAAACAGGGCGATCGTCCTTGTCCCGCTCGCCACGGCTAAATGCATCGGTGCACTATCGGTACAGAGCATCAGATCAGCTCCAGCAATGATCGCAGCAAGTTTGCCGATGTCTGGCGGCTGCACCACTTGGAAGTCGAGATTGGATTTGCGCAGTTCCGCTACAAACTCCGCATCGTCGGGGCCTTGCACCACCACAAAAGGCAGGCTAGGACGCTGTTCGCGAATCGATCGCAACACGATCGCCCATTTCTCAACGGGATAGACCTTCTGCAAACCCTTGAGCTTGGCCAGCGTGCTCGAACCGCCGTGCAGGACGAGGTAACCCTGGCCTGCCAGCCCCAATCGTTGCTGTTCTGCCGTTGCCCAATCCAAATCTTGCCGAGCCAACGTCAGCTTAGGATTCGGGCAGGGAGTATTAATACCAAAGCCTTGCAAGAGATCGTGGTAGAGCGCTCCCGCATACTGTTCACGGTTGAGCGGCACCGCATCCGTGAGAAAAATTTTGCCGCGACCCGCATAGCCCACCCGTTTGGGAATGCCGGTCAACCAGAGGAAGAGACCCACCAGCGATCGCTGGCCAAGGGAGAGCACCGCTTCGTATTCCCGCTCGCGAATGGAGCCGAGCAAATTGCCCCAGTCGGCCAAGCTGTTGCGATCTTTGAAATCGAACGGAAAGACTTGGTCTACCTCGGCGCAGACCCGATAAGCACCCACGGCGCGAGGCTCAACGACGACATCAATCTGAGCCTGCGGATAGTACTTTTTGAGATCGGCGACCGTCGGGAAGAAGAGAATCTGGTCACCGATACCGCCCGGAACCAGGGCCAAAATGCGCATGGGAATCGGGGTAAGCTGAAGTCCGATCTATTCTATGGGACGCTTGCACCCGCCTCGCTAGGGCTTGCAACGGAACAATAACCTTGCATCTGCTGATTCCTGCCGCTGGTTCAGGTCGTCGCTTCGGTGCCGATCGCAATAAACTCCTGCTGCCACTCCTGGGTCAGCCGGTTCTGGCCTGGGCCCTACAAGCCGCCGATCAAGCTCAGTCGATCACTTGGATTGGCATCATTGGGCAGCCAGGCGATCGCGCGGATATGGAAGCGTTGGTTGATCAGCTCCAGCTTGCAACCCCTGTCAGCTGGATTCAGGGCGGCCGAGAACGCCAGGAATCGGTGTTTAATGGCCTGCGATCGCTGCCCAGTGGGGCTCAGCAAGTTTTAATCCATGACGGCGCCCGCTGTTTGGCAACGCCTACCCTCTTCGATCGCTGTAGCGCGGCACTCCAGACTTGTCCTGCTTTCGTGGCGGCCGTTCCAGTCAAAGACACGATCAAACAAGTTGCTGCTGATGGCACAATCGCCGCAACCCCCGATCGCTCAACTCTCTGGGCCGCCCAAACTCCCCAGGGCTTTACCGTTGAGTCGCTGCTGCGTTGCCATCGTCAGGGCCTAAAACAACAGCTTGCTGTGACCGATGACGCCGCGCTCCTCGAAGCGTTTGGTTTGCCCGTGCAGATTGTTGAAGGCGAAGAGACCAATCTCAAGGTGACCACACCGGCGGATCTAGCGATCGCAGAATTAATTCTCAAACAGCGACAGTTTACTGCTGCGATCGCCTAGGGGAGCAGCAACAATTAGCGTTCTTTACCTCGGACTGCCAAGGGTTTTGCAGCAGTGAGTAAAGCCAGACGAACCGAGCGTTGAGTCTGCGGCTGGGAGGCTGGAATTTGAGTGCCTAGGAGTCGATCCCAAAACGTGAAGTACAGACCGTAGTGAAAGCTGTAGCGTTGATGGTGAAGCAGATGATGCTGGGGTCCGATCAACCACTGAGCCAGCCACTGAGAAACCCCTGAATCGGGGAACAGTGAGAAGCCCAAATGGTTGAAAACAGACCAAAGGGTCATAGTCACCAAGGCAGCCAGCAAAATGCCAACGTGAACTGGGAAAACAAAAACAATGCCAATAATCAGCAGTGCCTGCATCACTGCTTCGGGTAGATCAAAGGCAAAGGAGGTCCAGGGTGTTGGGCATTGCGAACGATGATGACCCCGATGTACCCAGCGAAATAACCAAGGCTGATGAAAGAGTCGATGACAGAAATAAAAACTAGTATCTTGCAGAATCAGAACCAGAAAGAAGCTAAAGATTAAATAAAAAAATCCATATTGACTAACATCTGTGTAGAGCCGCGTATGGATCAGCACTGGAGTAGAAGTCAACCAAGAAGCTAATAGGGCAAAGACTAAAGCCGAGGCTATCGAAAGCCCAACATCTGAGCGAATTGACTTCTTCCAAGTCGGCCAATGCTTCACTCTCCTGCGAGTAGATCGCTCTGCCAAAAAGCCATAAAAGAGCCAGTAGAGTCCTCCAGCAATCAGTAGATAACGTCCTAAGATCAGGCCGAAGAAGATCAAGCTATCAGGACTCAAAGAGCGATCAAGCAGGTTCACGAAACCTCGAATTAAGTGAGAGTACCGCTCTCTGTATAACGACTTTTAGCGCAAAAGAGTATAAAGACAAGTCAATAATTACAGAGTCTACCAACAGACTTTAACAATTAAAAAAGCTTAGACAAAGATGTCTAAGCTTCGGATTAAAACTGGATCACTCATCTAGAGATTAAGTGATTCAATTTAAATTTCAGTGAATGTTTGCAATGGTTCTAAGCAGGCAGCTTAGTAGTTGCGGTAACCACCGCCACCGCCACCACCGCGACGGCCACCGCCACCGCCGAACGAGCCGCCACCACTGCGCTCCTCACGGGGCTTTGCTTTGTTGACGCGGAGGCCTCGGCCCATCCACTCAGCTCCGCCAAGTGCAGCAATCGCAGCATCTTCTTCTGCATCAGCGCTCATTTCGACAAAACCGAAACCACGCATCCGACCGGTTTCACGATCGATAGGCAGTTGAACTCGCTTGACCGCACCATACTCCGTAAATACGGCGGTCAAGTCAGCTTCTGTAACCTCGTAGGACAGGTTACCAACGTAAATAGACATGGAGTTGTCTCCGAAAGAGAGAGTTGAGAGCGAAATTTCGGAGAGAACTATGCCAACAAGGACTGAAAAGACTCGTCAGGACTAGAAACACTACAGCCGATATTTTCTCTAGCCCCCAGCCTAGCATTCCCAGCCTCTCTTCGTGTGAGATGACAATATGTGAAGGATTAAAAGTTTTCATGGTTCGGCAACAGGGCGCTTACCACTGTGTCCTACAACAATTTTGTCGTTTGGATTTGCCGTTTGGATTCAAGAGAAGTTGGACTTTGAAATGGGCACTACTGGATTCGAACCAGTGACTTACTGCTTGTAAGGCAGCCACTCTACCGCTGAGTTAAGCGCCCGCGATTCGCGATCGTATTAGAAGATACCATGGCACCGTCTAGTGCTCAAACACACTGCCAAACTGGGCCAGATCGAGGGCCGCGAAGGTGGGAAGACAGGCAAAGCAATCTTGGGCCAACTGCCAGCGACCTTCACGCTGCAGCATCGTCGTCAATTTTGCCTGAGCAGCCAAGAGATAGCGCACGTCATTGCAGGCGTAGCGCATCTGCTCATGGGAGAGCGCTGCAGCATTGCCCCAGTCAGAACTTTGGGCTGTCTTGTCCAGCTCGACACCCACCAACTCCTGGAGCAGGCTTTTTAAGCCGTGCTGTGAGCTATAGGTGCGTGCTAGTTTGCTGGCGATCTTGGTGCAAAAAATGGGCTGAACCGCAATCCCAAGGCCATGCTTGAGGGCGGTGATGTCGAAGCGGGCGAAGTGGAAGACCTTGGTAATTTGCGGATCCTCGCAGAGGGCTTGCAAATTCGGGGCGACGGTTTGCCCTTGGGCGATGCGCACGCAGGTTGTAATTCCCGCTGAATCGCAGAGTTGCACTAGGCAAAGGCGATCGCGGTGGAAATTCAGCCCCATTGCCTCGGTGTCGATGGCGATCGCAGGGGACTGCCGATATTGCGCTAGCAACTCATCTGTTAAGTCTTGTTCACACAGATGAAAGTCTGAGTCGATGCTAGACATGCGAGTGTTCGGCTCCTGTGTGGGCGATCGGCGGCTACAGAAAGGAGAAGCTGCTGCTTCTATCTAACGAGAAGAGTGGATTTTTTCTCAATCCCCGCAGAGAATAAAAAAGACAGACTCAATCAGGTAATCCCTGTCTGTAACCAGTTCAGATGCTGCGACGACACAGGCTGAGCTGCTGTCAACGGTGTGAGGGATCAACTTAGGGCTGCGTTGCACCGACTCATGCGTTGGCGAAATGTCGAGCGGGGTAGCGGCACCCCAGCCAAGTTCTTGCGTCCCTTCGCGCGTGAGTGTTCTCAGCATGGACTTTGAAGACATCTATCGTTTTTTCCAAGATCCGCCCCCGCACTATCTGAGTAAAGAGTTAGCAGTCTGCTATGTGTTGGCGGTGCTTCGGCACGAAGACTCCTACGGCACTGAGCTGATCCAGCACTTGGAAACGCATTGGCCCAACTATCGCCTCTCGGACACGGTGCTCTACACTGCACTCAAGTTCCTTGAGGATGAGCAGATCATTTCGGGCTATTGGAAAAAAGTAGAGGGCCGAGGGCGACCCCGCCGCATGTATCAATTGGCTCAAGCCAACGATGATCGCTCGCGGGATCTGGCCCAACTTTGG
The DNA here is from genome assembly GCF_000010065.1 of Synechococcus elongatus PCC 6301. Lineage (NCBI taxonomy): Bacteria > Bacillati > Cyanobacteriota > Cyanophyceae > Synechococcales > Synechococcaceae > Synechococcus > Synechococcus elongatus. The sequence continues at coordinate 948,727 of NC_006576.1, forward strand.
GAGAGATATCTGAGCTCGTCGGCCGCTACCGATCGTCAATTGATCCCTGTCGAAGCACGCTGAAAATCTGACCCGCGATCGCGGCGGAACCACCTGGGGAGCCCACTCGCGCTTGCCCATTCTGTCGACAGCGCTCGGGTTGGGTAGGATCCTGCAGAGTCTGGAGAATGACTTGAGCCGCTTGGGTCAGATCGGCAGGCTGAGCGGGAGTTTTGCCAATCGTCTGCACTGAATCTGTTCCGAGGAGCCGCTCTTGGGCTTCAGCAAAGCGATAAGTAAACTGCGGGCCAGCGCCAATCAGTTGGACCACAGGTTTACCTAGGCCAACGGCCTGCTCAACTGCGGTACCAGCCATGCCGATCACCAGCTGACTGGCTTGCAAAATTTCGGCAAAGGCATCGCTCCGACAGTGAACCTCCAAACGGCGATCGCCCACGGAAGTTAAGAGGCGATCGCGGCCATCAAACTGCCAACCGAGATCCATAGCAATCGCCTGGAGTTGAGTGGCATCGATTGCAGGCACGATCGCAGCTGCAAAGGCAAAGTCACCCCATTTGGCTAATTCCTGACAGAGTCGGAGCTGGAGCTTGAGATTGGCGATCGCTTCCGGGAGACGACTACCTGCCAGCAGGGCAATCAAGGGACATTGCGGATCCAGCACCAGCTCAGCCCCCTGTCCCTGCAAAGCATCCATGATCGGATAGCCACAGAAAATGGCTTTGGCAAAGCCTCGGCTCTGTAAATCCGCTGCCGTAAACGCATCACGACAGAAAATCTGCCGACAGCGAGGCGATCGCAACAGTCGCTGTGTCAGCCAAGGCAGCCGCAATCGTCCTTCGTAGTAGCTAGAAGTCGAGACTAGAAAAGCAACAAAGGGACGGCCCGTCAGACTGGCCAGCGCGATCGGCACCACATCCCCAACGGCCACAACCAGTTTGAACTGCTGGCGCAATCGCCAAATGGCTGCAATTTGCCGCAGACTGAGCAGCACGAGTCCCTGGGCGAGATCCCGCACCAATACCCACGGATTCATGTAGAGCAAACCACCCGAAGGCATTGACTCAGTGGGGCCAATGATCGGAACGCCCAGCTTGCGATAGGCATGACCCGCACCGACGATTGGTTGCGCCGCGATCGCCAACTGGGGATTAACCGTTTGAATCGCCTTCACGATCAAGCTGGCGTTGAGATCTTCACCGTGGCCATTGCTGAGGAAAAGCAGATCAGGCATGGTTGTGCGCCTCATCCGCTCGCTGTGGTCGCCCAGCGCGATCGCCTAGATCAGTAGAGTAGAGAGCAGTGCTGCCGTTGTGTTTTTGAACCGCTATGTCCGATCGTGTCACGCTCGCCTCGGTCTTTTTCATCACGCTACTGCCCGTGATTGGGCTCGTCTTCTTTATTCGAGGCTCCTTCAAAGATCGGACGACGACACAGCTATTTGAAAGTGACCTCGATCGTCCCACCTTGATTGCGCGTCTCCAGGACTATTTCCGCAGTCGAGCCTACCGCGTGATCGAAAATGATCCGACAGAGCAGCGGGTCGTTTTTGAAGGGATTGTTGCACCCAGCCTATTTTTGGCAGTGTTCGTGGCAACCTTGGCTGCCACTGGGCTGGGTTGTTTGGGCTTGGTGGTGGCGATTGCGACTGGAAGCAGCCCCCAACTAGCCTTGATCCCAGCGACCCTAGCACCGATCGCCGGTCGCCTGTACTGGCAAAAAGCCAAACGGCCGGAACGGGTCACACTGGCTTTTACTGCAGCGGACCGCTCAGACTTAACTGTGACGGCCCACCGCGATGAGTTGATCACCCTGACCCAATCGTTGCCCCTACGCGCCTTGGAATCCTAGGCGGTCGGCCAGTTGACCCAGTCTTGGGGCTTGAGGAAGACATCGTAGAGCTCTTGCTCGCGACTGCCGGCCTCCGGTTGATACATGTATTCCCAGCGCACCAGCGGCGGCAAGGACATCAGGATCGACTCGGTGCGGCCGTTAGTTTGCAGCCCGAAAATCGTGCCGCGATCGTAAACAAGGTTGAATTCGACGTAGCGGCCTCGACGGTAGAGCTGGAATTGGCGCTCGCGATCGCCCCAAGGGGTATCTTTGCGACGTTCCACGATCGGACTGTAGGCTGGCAGGAAGGTACGACCGCAATCTTGGGCAAAAGCAAACAGTTTTTCCCAGTTGAGATCGGAAACAATGCCGACTTCAGCCGCTTTTTGACCCGCAGGGCCGGAAGGAGCGGGCCCCTTGTTGTAGAGGTCGCCACGCCCGTCTTGGTAGTCGAAGAAGATGCCGCCAATGCCGCGCGTTTCACCGCGATGCTTGAGGAAGAAGTACTCATCACACCACAGTTTGAAGACGTCGTAGAACTGCGGGTAGTGGCGATCGCAAGCAGCCTTAAAGCTGCTGTGGAAGTGCTTGGCGTCTTCCGCAAAGGGATAGTAGGGCGTTAGGTCAGCGCCGCCGCCAAACCACCAGACAGGCCCTGCCTCGAAGTAGCGATAGTTGAGGTGCACCGTTGGGATGTAGGGATTGCGCGGGTGCAGCACCATCGAGGTGCCCGTCGCAAAGTAGCCATGGCCGGCAGCTTCGGGATACTGCGCCAGGATCGAAGGCGGCAGTTTTTCGCCCCAGACTTCCGAGAAGTTAACGCCGCCCTGCTCGAAGACATTACCTTCACGGATGACGCGCGATCGCCCGCCACCCCCTTCAGGACGCTCCCAGCTGTCCTCTCGAAATTGGCCACCGCCATCGAGCGCTTCTAGACCTGCGCAAATCTCGTCTTGCAGGGTCTGCATGAACTGCTTGACCCGCTCGCGCGAGTCACTTGGAGGCACCGGAACGGTCGTAAGGTTCGGAGTGGCGACGGTCATAGACGTGGCACGAATTTCGATCAGCAATGAGCTCGCTGGTTGTGGCTAGCACGGGGCAGGCTCCGCCTCTCATCATCCCAGCTTGAGCCGGATGCAGGCGCGGCAGCATTAACAAACTGTTGCAGAAGCCAAAAACCATTGAGCGATCAGCTATACAGCCTAATTTGGGTTAAGCGATCGCAATGAATGATGATCAAAGCAACAAAACTAAGCCCGCCATTCAATTGCACGATCACTTGCCCAAACGATACTCAAAAGTTTTTAAGAGTGAGCTAAAAAGCTCAGTCGCCAACTATCAAAATCAGGACAGTAGCTTGAGGCCAAAACGGCTAAGAATTGATTACTGAACCTTGGACTTAAGGATTGCAGTAATGATTTGCTGATTCGCTTTTGGGAATGCGAATTCACTTAATTCAGTCGGCTCAACCCAGCGAACTTCCGCACATTCGATCGCCTGCGGTTCACCCTCTAAATGCTGACAGTAGTGAACGTGCAAGGTCACTCGGAAATGCGTATAAGTGTGATCAACGGAAATTAAATGATCACCAACTGCGATCGCGATGCCCAGTTCTTCTTGAATCTCACGACGAATGCAGTCTTCGATGCTTTCACCCGCTTCAATCTTGCCGCCTGGAAATTCCCAGAGCCCGCCGAGCAATCCTTCCGGTTTACGTTGATCAATCAAAATCTGACCGCGATCGTTCCAAATCACCGCGACCCCAATTTGTTTGTGCGGGATTGGAGAGCTAGCTTCGCGCAAGGGCAGTTGTTCAGTCATTTGGGTATTGTAGGCAGCGCAGGCAAACGACCACGGGCAGCGATCGCAGACAGGTTTACGGGGCGTACAAATTGTCGCGCCCAAGTCCATGATCGCCTGATTAAAGTCGCGGGGCTGATCAGGATCGATCAGCGCTTCTGACCATTGCCAGAGTTGAGCGATCGCTCGGGCCGGTGGCAACGGTAACGCCCCCAAACGAGCCAGAACTCGTTTGACATTGCCATCGAGAATCGCTTGCGGTTGGTTGAAAGCCGCACTGAGAATGCCACCCGCTGTCGTGCGGCCAATGCCGGGCAGGGCTTCGACTGCAGTTGCAGACTCGGGAAAGCGCCCTTGATGCTCCGTCACAATCTGTTGGGCGGCGCGGTGCAAATTGCGGGCACGGCTGTAGTAGCCCAAGCCTTCCCAAGCTTTGAGAACGGCGTTGAGATCGGCAATCGCCAACACCTCTACGGTTGGAAACCGCTCCAGCCAACGCTGGTAGTAAGGAATGACCGTCTGGACTTGGGTTTGCTGCAGCATTACCTCCGAAATCCAGATAGCGTAAGGGTCGCGAGTCTGCCGCCAGGGCAAATCACGACCCTGCTGCCCGTACCAGGCCAGCAGCGATCGCCGCAGTTCAGGAATGGCTGCCGCCGGAAACACTAGCTAGCCAAGTATTCCTGCACTTGCGATCGAGCTTGGCGCAGGGTATGCAACGCTTCACGCTCCAACTGACGCACACGCTCGCGACTGATTTGCAGGCGATCGCCAATTGAGGCGAGGGTCATCACCTGGCCATCCTCAAGTCCGTAGCGCAGGGCAATCACTTGTCGCTGTTGCTCAGTCAATTGATCCAAGAGGCGATCGATATCCCGACGCATTGAAGCTTGGAGGGTAAACTCTTCCGGCGTCGTGCAGTCGGTTTCTAGCAAGTCACCCAACTCGGTGTCTTGGTTATCACCGACGCGCAAATCCAAGGACAAGGGATGCCGGGCTTTTTCGAGGTAATCACGCACCTGTGCTGGAGTCAGGTCCAGTGCCGCAGCAAGTTCCGGCAAGGTCGCCGTGCGACCTAGCTGCTGTGACAGCTGACGCTGCATTTTCTTGATCTTGTTGAGCTTTTCGGTGATGTGAATCGGCAGCCGAATCGTACGTGCTTTTTCCGCGATCGCCCGTGTAATTGCTTGGCGAATCCACCAATAGGCGTAGGTACTAAAGCGATAGCCTTTGGTCGGATCAAATTTCTCGACGCCGCGCTGCATGCCGATCGTCCCTTCTTGGATCAAATCCAAGAGGTCCATATTGCGTTTCAGATATTTTTTGGCGACGGAAACGACAAGGCGCAGATTCGCCTCGATCATTTTGCGCTTGGCCTGCTCGCCCAGATGCTGTTGCTGACGCAACTCCTCGATCGACAGCCCTGCTGCTGCAGCCCACTCCAGATCACTAGGATCGCGATCGCCCTCTTCTGATTGCAGTGTCTGTCGGAGTTCCTGCAGCTTCATCCATTGCTGTACCCGCTTCCCAAGTACAACCTCTTCTTCATGGGTCAGCAGGGGCACCCGACCAATTTCACGGAGGTAGGTGCGGACTAAGTCGGAGGTAGGGGTTTCAGTTTTGGCCACGGGAAACCTCGGCAACACGGTGGACGACGAGCCTTGGCCAGTCAGAAGCGGTTCTGGCTGGTGAAGTTGTCTTAATTTTTGTTAACTTTCTTTCAGCTTACGTCATAAAGCTGAGGACGCCTAGCGATCGCCCTATGAAAATTCGTGCTTGGAGAGCGATCGTGGCCCTGGAATTTTTCAGTTTCTGAGAACAATCGCCTGTGCTTAGCCGAGATCGAGACAGCAGACCGCAACTACAGTGAGATCTCCTTCAGTACCAAGCCCTGAAATCCGGCCAGAACTCCGCCTGCAATCAGCGCCACCAAGATGCCAGCGGTCAGCACCCCGAAGCCAATGGAGGGCAGGGCATAGCGTCGGCGAATCCCCAAAATGACCGCCAAGGCTGCACCAGCCCAGGCACCTGTTCCTGGCAACGGAATCGCGACAAAAATTCCCAGCCCGATCGCACCGTAACGCTGCACCGTGGCTTCACCCTTGAGCCGCACCCGCCGCTCCAAGGCTTCCCAAAACCGCTCAAAGGGCGGCCAGCCTTCACACCACTGAATGATCCGAGGCAGCAACAGCAGCACGATCGGAATAACTAAGCTGTTGCCAATCAGAGCAAAGATCAGCGAGGTGCCAAGGTTGAGGTTGAGCGCTAAACCCAATGGAATAGCACCCCGGAGTTCGATCAGCGGCGTTGCCCCCATCAGCATCACCAGCAATTCCGACCAGGGGCGCTCTAACATCATCACTCGGTTTCCTTCGGTCTAGGCCGGAATTGCAGCGGGTACCGCTGCCCCAATCAGGTACAGCAAAGCCATGCGGACAGCAACTCCATTGGTGACTTGCGGCTGAATCAGACTGATCGACTCGTCTTCCATCAGGTCAGAGCTGAGTTCCACGCCTCGGTTGACCGGCCCGGGATGGAGGAGTTTCACGCTTGGCTGGCAGACCCGCAGGCGATCGCGCGTTAGGCCAAACTCCCGATGATATTCCCGCAAACTCGGCAGGAGCGACTGACTCATCCGCTCCTGTTGCAGGCGCAGAGTCATCACAAAATCAGCGTTTTCCAATGCGGACTCTAGTTGCCAGTGAATCTGGAGCTGGCGCGGCAATCCACTGCCAGGAATTGGGGTATTAGCAAACTGGGCAAACTCTGGAGGCAATAACGTCGGTGGAGCGGCTAAATGCACCTCAGCCCCGGCCGCCGTCAGGCTCCAAATGTTCGATCGTGCCACCCGCGAGTGAAGGATATCGCCGACGATCGCAATTTTCTTGCCCGCGATCGCACCCAGACTCGGTTGCTCCGGCTGAATCACACTGCAGATTGTGAACAAATCCAACAGCGCTTGCGAGGGATGCTCGTGCTGACCGTCACCGGCATTGAGTACCCGCACCTCGGTGCCGAGCCGTTCCATTTCCCGCGCGATCGCCTGGGGAACGCCGGCCTGAGCATGGCGCACCACCATAATGTCACTGCCCATCGCCAGATAGGTGCGGGCCGTATCGAGAATAGTCTCGCCCTTGCTGAGCGATGAACTGCTGGCCGCAAAGTTAATCGTGTCTGCCGATAGCCGTTTTGCCGCCAGTTCAAAGCTGCTGCGTGTCCGCGTCGATGGCTCAAAAAACAGCGTCGTTACCACCTGTCCCTGCAAGGTCGGCACTTTTTTATTACGCCGCTGCAGAACCTCAGCAAAGCCCGCCGCTGTACGCAACACCATTTCATATTCGACAGGGCTAAAGTCTGCTAACGACAGAATGTGTCGACGTTGCCAATCGCTCACACGCTCACTCCCATTTGTTCTGCTTCTGCCCGGCGATCGCGGCGCGAAACCGCTGGGCTTTCGGCCAAATACCAACGCCACGGCAAATCGACTCCTCGGGTCAGGCCAATCCGCGTCGTCTGAATCAGCGTTCCCAACGGGTAATCGGCAGCTTCTAGATCGAGAGGACTGGTTGGCCCCAGCCAGGATCCGTCCAGTTGGCGATCGATTGCTAAGAATCGGCACAGCCGTCCTGGCCCAGCCCCTGCGATCGCCTCCGTATCAGGAAATTCCAGCGCCCGAATCAAAACAGCACTCGCCAAGTCTGCTGCTTCCGTCGCCAGATTGATGCAGTGATAGCGACCGTAGATTTGATAGACGTAGACCTGTCCGGGCGGACCAAACATCGAGCGATTTCGTGCCGTCTGACGACGGTACCCATGGCAGGCTGGATCGCCGGCTTCGTAGGCTTCGGTTTCGACAATCCGCCCACGAATGACCCGACCATCCGCAAAACGGCGCACGAGCCAGCAGCCCAACAGGGCGATCGCGGCCTCCGTAGCAGGTTGGCTCAACAAGGGGTGCCAAGGTGATTCCAACAACGCCGCTGTGGTCACAACGCCCGCCAATCATTAAGAAAGCCGACAGGAGCCTCGCCAAGACCTGAGTGGCACGGCAAGCTGAGGGGTATCGGGTTGCGATCGCCGCGCACTATGGACTTCAAGCTTGTTTTGCTCCTGCTCACCATCCCCTTCACCCTTGCGACGCTTTACTTTGGAACGCGCAACGGCTTCTATGATTCTGATGATTACCACGGCAACGGCACAGCCCACTAGCCTCAGAGACTAACTTTCGGGCAGGTCACCACTGCTTTTGGGCAACTGTTCCGCTTCAGGACAATCTTCTGAGACTGTGATTTCGACATTGGTGCGCGGGAAGGTGGCCAGCCGCTGCGTGACCGCGCCAATGCTTTCGAGGCGCACCATTTCTTCCCAAGAGCAAATTTCGTCTTCTTCCTCGGTTTCGTAGCGAAGTGTTACCAAGTCGCCCTCGATATCGAGGATGCGAGCCCGTTCAATCCACCGTTGCTGATCTCGCAGGAACACCCAGACCTCCCGACCATCGCTACAGAGTTGGTAGATCTTGCGATGTAGCATCGTGGTTCTCCAGGGCAGACTTGTGAACGACCCGTGACCATCGGACTTAGGGGGCACCGTTCCCTGACGGGATTGGGCTGATCATAGTACACGCGTCCGGCTACCTCCATGATGCCCGATTTCCGCTGGTGACAGCGCAGCGATCGCTGGAGTGGGGCTCTCTGGATCCTCACACCTCAAGCAATTGCGCCAACCGTCAATTTCAGGTTCTGCGATCGCCGGTCTAGGAACGGCCCCGACGTTCTAGCCGCGTGTAGGTGGCTTCAATGCGGCGCCACAGCTCTGCATCACCCTTCGCCCACTTCAGAGCGCCTTTGAGATACTGGCGGGCGCGATCGACTTTGTTTTGACCAATGAGTTGTTGTGCATAGTCGTAGTAAACCCAGCCTTTGAGTTGCTGGGCACGGGCATCGGTAGGCAACTGCTGGAGTAGTGCATCAACAACCAGCAGGGCCTGCACCAGTTTGCCCTGTCGTCGCAAATCTTCCAGTTGCACTTCGGCATTCCGACGCAGCAGCATCTGTTCGGGCGTCAACGGCGGGGGTGGGGGACTAGAAGCCGCCTGAGCCGAGGCTTGCCGCCGCACCACGGTGACCTTCGGGCCACCAGAATTCTCGGGAGCAGCCGCTGGATCTGCAGCCGCAGCAGCCGAGCGATCGCGGAGCGATTGCTGGAGGCATTGGTAAGCAAGGGTCAGTTCTTGAAACTGAGTTTGGGCCTCGGGGCTGTCGTTGTGATCGGGATGGAGCGCTTTGGCACGCTGGCGATAGTGGCGCTTGAGTTGCGCTTCATCAAAATCCAGTGGTAGTTGCAGCAGCAAGCGGGCTTGGGTGACAGCATCCATCCGAATTAGGGGGATTGAGACTTCACCACGCTAGCGATCGCCCCAGAGAGCGACCACTCGGCTAAGCAATTTGATTGCAGTAAAGGCTGATTCTCAGCTTACGGATCTCCTGCGGCGGGCGGAAGTCAGTATTATCGGGGCAGCCTTCACCGACTGATTCCCATGCTGTTGCAGCGTTCCACTTGGCCCGAAGTTGAAGCCTATCTGCAACAGAGCGATGGCATTATCATCCCGATCGGCTCTACTGAGCAGCACGGCCCGACAGGCTTGATCGGCACAGATGCCATTTGCGCTGAAGCGATCGCCCAAGGAGTTGCCGATCGCACACAGGCGCTGGTCGGCCCGACGATCAATGTGGGTATGGCGCTGCACCATCTTGGTTTTCCCGGCAGTGTCAGCTTGCGGCCGAGTACCTTGCTGCAGGTGATTGTCGACTATCTCAGCAGTCTGGCTCAGCATGGCTTTCGCCACTTCTATTTCATCAATGGCCATGGCGGCAACATCGCCACAGTTCGGGCAGCCTTTGCTGAGTTTTACGCTGTTGCGGGCGATCGCCGCTGTCCTGAACCCGATCGCCTCCGCTGTCATCTAGCGAACTGGTTTATGGTGCCGGCAGTCACTAAGCTGGCCCGCGAGCTTTATGGCGATGAGGAAGGATCTCACGCCACCCCCAGCGAAGTGGCCCTGACACAATTCATCTACCCAGACTCAATCAAGACCGCACCGCTGACGGTTGAGGTTCACAGCAGCCACGCGATCTACGCAGCAGACGATTTTCGCAGGCGCTACCCCGATGGCCGTATGGGTTCGAATCCGGCTTTGGCCACGCCAGAGCATGGCCAACAGTTCTACGAGAGTGCCGTGGCGGAATTGAGCCAGTCCTATCAGGCTTTTTTGGCAGCAGACTGAGTCGTACTTAGAGGCGCAGGACGCGGCGCAGAATTCCCCGCAGTTGATCAGGGCGCGATTGATTGGCTGTAGGTGTTAGCAAGCCTGCGTTCGTCAAAACCTGTTGACGCTGGGCCAACTGCTCGGCCATCACCTGGGATAGGTTTGGACAGCGCTCTAGCAAATGCCGCAGATTATTGCGATCGACGACAAACAATGTACCTGGTTCGAGGGCAACCACGGTCGCTGTCCGAGGGATGTCGAGCATCACCGCCAACTCCCCAAAAAAGTTGCCCGATTCGAGAGTGGCGATCGCTTCTTCTCGGCCCTTAACTTGCACACTAAAACGACCGTTCAGAATCAGATAAAACTCTTCGCCGAGTTCACCCTCACGACAAAGGACGTCACCCACCACGCAAGTGCGACGACGGCCCTTTTCGATCAGCCAGCGAATTTGGCTGTCGTCATAATCCCGGAAGAGATCTACCCGTCGTAGCAAGCTGGGTAGGTAGTCGTCGGGTAGTTCGCTAGTTGTCACCGAGCGATGTCGATGCAGGACCAATTGAGGGAAGGGAATTTGAATCTCGCGCCGTTCAAATTCACTGGCAATCCGAAAATTCAAATCACTTTTAATCGGCTCAATCAGCTCTGGGCGATCGGTCCAAAAGAGTAATTCGAAGTTGAGTGTCGAATCGCCAAAACTCCGAAACCAAACGGTCGGCGCTGGTTGAGTGAGTACGCGACTATCTTGGCGAGCGACGGTCAGCAAGGCATCAGTCAGCCAGAGGGGGTCGGTGCCGTAGGCCACACTGATCGGTAGATGCACGCGGCTGGCTGTATTTTGATAGCTCCAATTAATAATGTTGGAATCGACGAGGCGATCGTTGGGCACAATCACGTGGACATGGTCGAGGGTCCGAACGGCTGTTGCCCGAAATGAGATCTTTTCAACTGTTCCTAAAACACCATCTAAACTCACCAGATCACCGACCTTAATCGGTTGTTCAATCAGTAGAGTAATGCCACTAAAAAAGCTAGCAGCTAGGCGCTGTAAACCTAGACTTAAGCCAAGGCCCAAAACCCCTGCTAGCACCGTGAGGGAACTGAGATCGACCCCGATCGCTTGCAGGCCAATGATCAAGATCAAACTCGTCAGTAAATAGCTAGTGATTGTTGCGATCGCCTCGCGAGGGCCTCGCTCTACACCCAGCCGAACCAAAACAATTTCACGCAACCAGCGGTTCATCTGGCGCATCAGATAGAGCAGCAAACCTGCCAGAACCGCCAGCAAAATCAGTGAACCGAGGGAAATCTGGCTACTTCCCAGCCGGAGCAAGGGGGTGCTGGTCCATTGTTCGAGGCGATCAAAAAGATCCATCACGCATGCTCAGACAAGGTGGGATGCTCAGGAGCCCTAGCGCCTGGGACGGGGAGCCTGTTTGGGGCGATCGCCCAACCCTCGACAGCATAGAGGGCGACTTCGCCATACCCCCGAATTGCAGAGCGCCCCAGCGATCGCGTTTGCAGGCGATCGCCGAGCACCTGCAGCAGGGCTTGACTGATCACAATCGGGGCTTGGAGTTCCTTGGTCATACTTTCCAAGCGACTGGCCAAGTTGACCGTATCGCCCATCACTGTGAATTCCAGCCGCTGTGGCGAGCCAATGTTTCCTGCAAGGACCGGCCCACAGTGCATGCCGATGCCGTTATCGAGGGTAGGTCGTCCTTCCGCTTGCCAGCGTTGGTTGAGCTCATGAAGTGCCTGGCGCATCGCCAAAGCAGCGTCAATTGCAGCGGTAGCATCAGCCGCTTCGCCTTGCGAGAGCGGCGAGCCAAACACCGCCATAACGGCATCACCGATGAATTTATCGATCGTGCCGCCGACTTGGGTAATGGCGGCCACCATGGCGGTCAGATATTCGTTGAGTTGGTTGATCAGCGCTTCTTCATCGCCCAAGCTGGCACGATCGCGGGTCAAGGCAGTAAAGCCGCGCAGATCACAGAACAGGACGGTGACAACTCTCCGCTGGCCTCGCAGCAACTGCTGAGCTTCGAGGGGGCTCTGGAGAATTTCTGCTACCACCGCTGGCGCAACATAGCGCTCAAAGGTTTGACGGAGGCGACGACGCTCGACCCCTTCTCGGAGATAGGCCGCCGCACCCGTGCTGACCCCAATCGTCAAACTCCCTACCAGCGGCAACAACAGGGGTAAGGCCCAACCCACCAGTAAGCTGACCCAAGCGACGCCTAGCCAGAGCAGAGCACCGCCGATCGACGGGGCAATCTGCCAGCGCAGCGATCGCCCTCGTTGGGACAACAGCACGATTGCAATCAGAAACAAACTAATTAGTAAGGCTCGGAGGGAAGCAGATTGGGGCCAGAACCGCAGCCCGGAGCGATCGCGATCGTTAGCGAGGGCGGTGGCTAAAATTTCGACTCCGGCCTGAACACCCCAAGGGGTCGCATGCTGATCCTGCAAGGAGGCAGCAGTGGGGCCAATCAAAATGAGGCGATCGCGCACTCGGCCTTGAATCCGCTGCCACTCAGCATCATCCAAAACTTGCCAGGCTGAAATCTGCGGTAGGTGCCCGCGTGGGCCGTAGTAGCGCAGAGCACGGGCCGGCGATTGCTGCGTCTGTAAAGTCTCAGGCAAACTGGGCAAGAGCGGCAGCCCGAGAGGTTCAACGACCGTTTCGCGGTAGCGAGCAGGGTGATCGAGGATTTGGCCGTTATCCGCGGGTAGCGTATTGATGTAGCCGACTCGCAGATTGGGACCGAGGGTTTCAGTCAAGGAGCCTAGGCTCAATCCGCCCCCACTGCCATCCGGCTCGCGATACTCCGTCGCCAAGCTGATGCGATCGCCGTAGCGCTGTAGCCGCTGGGCCAGAGCCGCATCATCAGCAGGCCCAAAGGCGCTAGGCGTCACAAACAGGAGGTCGATCGCGATCGCCCGAGCACCGGCAGCAAACAGGCGATCGATGATTTGGGCATAGATTGCTCGCGGCCACGGGAAGCCCTCTAAGTCTTGCGCCCAGGCCGGAGCACGGGGATCATCCCGAAAGAAGGCCGCTTGATCAAAGCTGGCATCGTCGATTTTGACGATCAGCAAATCATTGGGCGCTGGGCGTGTGCCCTGCAGCAGTAACAACTGCTGTTGCAACGCTCGGTCGGTCCGCTGCAACGTGCGGGGCATCCAAGCGGTCAAACCACCCAACAGCAGGCTGGCCGTGATCAATAAGCGCCAGCACCAACGATCGATCGGGTTGGACTGCATCATCCGTTCTCAGCGCGCGACTGCTCAGCCCAACAGGGCCACAAGCGTCAAGTCCAATGTCAGTGGCAGCGTAACACCTTCGCGCGATCGCCCTTCAAGCCCAATTGAAAAGAGGCCACAGCTTAGAAAAAGAACGGAAGGCGCGGAACTGAAGGGGTTGGGATGCCGGGAATACCAGGCAAACCCACGCCCGGAAAGAGAATTTGGTACTGGTTCAGAATGCTGGACAAACCGGGTAGTGGCTCCTGGTAGCCACTGAAGAGTTGGCCTTGCAGCAAGCCCGCAAAATCGCCCGCTGTCAGCTGCAAAATGGTCAGCAGAACCCCCTCTGGGCTGAGTTGCAGCTGCTGACCAGCCTGCAGAACGACCGTCTCGCCCTCACTTTCGGGGAAGGTCTCAATCGGATCGCCCGGCTCCGTCAGCGTGGGATCGGTAGACAGCGAGGAGGCACCTCCGTTGCTCGGCGGTGCCGGAATCTGTCCAGCAGGATTGTTGCCGCCAGGAACTTGAATGGTCGGATCGCCCGGCTCCTTCAAGTTGGGATTGGTGGTCAGGGTCGGGTCAGGATTGGTGTCCCCAGCACCGGGTTGGCCCTTAAAGGTGGTAACAGCGACCTGACCTTCGAGCACCGAGATATTGGTGGTTCCATCCTCAGCCACTTCGACGACGTAGTTTGTCCCCCGCACACTCAGCCGAGCCGATTTTGTGCAGCCATTTTGGGGGCCAGAAATCAGAATTTGCCCGCGACTGATCTGAAAGCAACGGGAACCAATTTTGATGACAGACTGTTGCCCCAGCCGCCCGATCGCCTGATCACTAAAGCGGAGTTGAGTGCGGGAAGCGCCGGTTCGAACGACCTGATCACGATTGGCACGACTGTTGATTGGGACTTGGCGATTGTTAATGAAGACTTGGTTGCCGTCCAGAATTTCCACAATGGTGGCTTGATCGGCCGCGATCGCCGGGCTACCCACGAGCCCAGCACCACTGCCCAACAGTGCCAAGCCCAAGAGCCTACGAGTCCATGCGATCGCCATATTTGCCACTCCGCTGCAGTCACCGTTGCCCCTATTACATCAGCTTTGTCAGCTTCTGACGCTAACCTTTAACGTCCGGTAGGAATTGGCAAGTTAGGGGGCAACTCCCCACGGGCAGGCGCTGCTGGATCATCAGGCAAAATCAGCGGCGGGCGCGCTTGCTCCCAGGCCCGAATTTGCGCTTGGGCAGCGTTGTAGAGCGGTCGGCCCGGCGGAATCTGCTGAGCAATCCGAATGGCGCTGTCCCAATCTTGACTGGCGGCAAAGGCTTGGGCTTGGGTTAGTAGTTCGCGATCGCCCTGAGCATCGATCTGCAGTTGCCAGTTCTGAACTCTCACTTGAGCAGCAGTGTATAGGGCCCGTCCCGGAAAGATGCGCTGAGCGGTGGCGATCGCCTCCAGCAGTTTTCCTTCCGCTGCTAAGCGATCGGCGGTTTGGAGTGTCGGCTGATCTTCGCTCTGCTCAATCCGTGCCTGCCAACTTTGCTGCAGGCGTTTGACCTGGGCCGAGCGGGGATTAGTCTCGGCAATCAGCCGAATGGAGCTTAGGGCTTGAAGCAGGTCCTCGATGCGTCCGCTGGCCGCTAATTGCTCTGCTTGGGCTAAGCGCCGGAGGTCCTCGATTTCCGATTGCCAGCGGCTGCTGTACTGCTGAATCACCGTTGCTAAGGGGCGATCGCGGGGATAGGTTGCTGCCACCGCCACAGCCTTGGCCAAGTCTGGCACTTCACCGCTCCAAGTTCGTACTTGCCACGTCTGCAATTGCTGGAGATCCTGTGCGGTGGATTGGAGGGCAGGAACCGTTTGCAGGGTTGTAATCACCTGTTCCACCGCAGTCAACTGCCGCTGATCGAGGGCAGTTTTGGCCAAATCCACCAAGCGATCGCCGGTCCGCTTGAGGTTGGCATCCGCCACATCTCGCACCGGGCTGGTCGTTGGCACTGTCTGGAGCTGCCGCACCGCCGCCAATAGACTGTCCAGATCGCCCTTCCTCAACTGCTGCGCCACAGTTGGGAAGGGACCTTTGGGCGATCGCACGGCAGCAATTCGCCGGTTGAGTGATTCATAGCGCTGACTGTTCCAGTAGCGACTTTCATTCGCCAACAGGCCTGAGGCCAGAGCTGCCGCCCGATCCCACTGCAGTTGCAAAAGCTCTGCTTCCGCTTCCGCGACCAATTGCTCCGCCGCTGTCCAGAGTTGAGGCCACTGCTCCAGCCGCTCGGTCACGGCAGTTTGGGCACAATCGCGATCGCGGCACTTTACCGTCGGGATCTGCTTCAAGATGGCAACTGCAGCGGCAAGATCACCCTGATCGAGCTTGACTTTGGCGAGATCGATCGCCTGCCAGGTCCACTGCTCGATGTAACGCTGCGCCGTGTCGAAGAGTGGGTCGGATGCCGGAATGGTCTGGGCCAGAAACAACGCCTGCTGCAAACTGGCCAATTGCCCTTGTTGCGCCTGTTGCCCAGCGCAGTAGAGCCGCTCAGCCACGGGAGCCAGCCACCAAATCCAAAAGCGGCCACAGGGCTCGTTACGGGGCTGCACCAACAGCAGCGAAAGCGATCCTGCGGCCAGAGCCAGCAGCCCCAAACTCAACCGTCGGGACCAGACTCGCTCAGCCTGTTGCAAGGATTCGAGCGAGGCAGTCGGTTGACTCGACATAACAGACTTCAATTCAGCCTCAACCGGCCTAAAGATAGCGTGGCCGCATCTCCTGATTTTGCTGCAGGATTGCGGCGATCGCCGGTTCATCGGCGGCGGCGATCGCAGTCTTTAGGCGTTCCAGCTGGATCTGATAGCGATCGATCTGCTCGAGCAGTGCTGCTTGGTTATAGCGAGCCATCATTACCCCCAGCTCTGGATTGCCGCCACCCACCCGACTCGTATCGCAGAAGCCAGAGCTAGCGAGAGTGGCTGCCAAGGTTTGCACCGCCGGATCCGGTTCCTGCAGACAGGTCTGAATCAGGCTGGCGCTGATAAAGACCGGCAAATGGGAAATCGTGGCCACCGCGCGATCGTGGCTGGCGGGGTCGCAGTGCAGCACCACCGATCCCAGTTCCTGTGCCAACTGTGCAACCACCGCGATCGCCGCTGGATCCGTCTGGTCAGTGGGCGTCAGCACGTAGGGCCGATTCTGGAACAGGCCCCGCAGTGCGGCTTCAATCCCATTTTCAGCAGTGCCCGCCATCGGGTGCCCCCCCACAAAGCGCGGCCAGAGGGGGTCCAAGGCAGCCACGATCGGCTGTTTAACCGAGCCGACATCGGTGACGATCGCCTCCGGATGCCAGTAATCCCGCAATTCCCGCACGGTCGTTTCCAGCACCCCCAAGGGGGTCGCCAAGACGATCACTTCAGCCTCTGTCAGCACAGCTGGATTTGGACTGGCATGGTCGACAACGCCCCGCGCGATCGCCCGCTCACAGGTCGCAGGACGACGACTGTAGCCCAAGAGCCTGTGACCGCGATCGCGCCAATCAAACCCCAGAGAGCCGCCAATCAGGCCCAGTCCAACAATGCCGATGCGCATAACATCTCTTGCCACTGTTGTTGATCCTACCGACCCCGAGGCCGCTAGGATGAGCCAATGTTTGAGGTCGAAGTTCACCAATTGCTGCGCCGCTGGCTGCGAGAGCAAACTGCAGAAGATGCCTGGCCGCATCATCTCAGTGTGGCGCGGCTCGCAGCTCGTTCCTTGCGCCTCCAGCAACCAACGCTGCTACACCTCCCCGCCAGTGGTGGCGATCGCCTCTATCTATGCAGCGTGCTGCTCCCTCTGTTGCTCTGGCAAGGCCCAGTGGTGATTCTGGCAGCCCCACCCCTGCGCGATCGCCTGCTGCACCGCGAGATTCCTTTACTCCAAAGCCACTTCAACCTCGCCAAGTCGCTGCTGATTGCCGACCAGCTGCCGCGACCTGATTTCCAAGGCGTTTGGCTAACCGATCTAGACCGCTGGCGATCGCACCAAGCGGACTATCCCCACTGGCCCCTAGCCGTGATGGCAGCAGATGACTTTGAAGCCCAATTGATCACTGCAGCGAGCGCTGTGATTACGCCCCAGGATTGGGAAGTGCTGCGCTGTTGCCAGCCTGCAGCCCAAGGGCAACTGCAAGACTGGCAAGCCCGACTGACTTTCCAACTCTTTCAGCGCCCGATCAATCCTACGGGAACCTATCGCCTTGAGGCCGCCGACCTAGAACCCCTGCAAATCTGGTTGCGATCGCAGCTTGATTTACCAGCGGCTTGGCAGACCTGGCTACAGGTTCCAGTCCCAGCTGTGGAGGTGGCCCAGCTCGATCGCGCAACTGGTCAGTTCCAGCTCTGGCGACAGCCCTTGGCGATTGCGGAACTCGCTGCTCCTCTCTGGCGCGATCGCCCTTTACTCTTGGCCGCTGAAGCCTGTGATGCAGCTGGCCAAGCCCCGGCCTGGATTCGCCGGCTTGGGCTTCCTGATCCTGTCAGCGCCCAGTTTGGTAGCGATCGTCATGCCCCAGGCCTCCGGCTATTTCTGCCGCGGCAAGCCGTTCTGCCCAACACCCCGCACTTTCAGCAAGCGCTTCTGCACGAATTGCGATTGCTGCTGCTTTGGCTAGGCAACCAGTCTGTGGTGCTGATTGTCGACGACCGCCCTCTACAGCAGCAGGTCGCCAGCGCTCTCGCAGCGGAATGGGGCAGCCGAGTTCAAGTAGGCGCCACTGCAAAGTTGGCAGACAACAGCATCCATCTCTGTAGCATGAGCACCTGGCTGGGGCTGCAAAGCCAACGTCCTACACCGACGGCGATCGCGATCGCCTCACTGCCCTTTGCCAGTGCTGAACAGCCGCTGACGGCGGCGCGGATTGAATTTTACAAGCAGCAACGCTGGGACTGGTTTCGAGAGTTCCTGCTCCCCGATGCACTGATGCAACTACAACAGGCGATCGCTCCCCTGCGCAAAAACAGCGGCCTCTTGGCTATCTATGACGGTCGCCTCCAGCGCCGTAGCTACGGGCAAGCATTCCTTGAAGCGATCGCCCCCAGTGAACACTTGCGCCAGCTCAGCTTTGAGAATCAAGCCAACCCTTGGCTTGCCCCAGAAGACAGCAGCCTCTGAACCAGGGCTGGCACCTGCGGTGAGGGGCTCGGCCGAGACATGAGATGATCTAGCCAAGGACGTTTTGCAGCCAGAGGATCCCCGTGGGAGAAGCTAAGCGCCGTCAAAGCAGCGATGCCAACGCGAAAGCGAATCAACCCCTGTTGCCTGGGCTGCCCATTACCAAACAACAGTCCGAGCAATTTATCGCCATCACGACCAAGGGAGCCTGGATCGGCATTGGAGCACTAGTGCTGGTTTGGTTCACCGTCCGCCTGATTGGACCGACCCTAGGCTGGTGGGAACTAGCAGACTAGACCCCAACCTGCATCTTCCCCTGCGATCGCGGGAATACTGAGCCCATCGTTAACAGCCACCCGCACAGTTGACAGAAAAAGGGGATCACGCTAAACCAAGTCAAAATCTAAGAGGTTAGCCAGCAATCTTAAGAAAGTGTAAAATTGTGACTAGCCCAGGAGAACGATCGTGTTCATACGGCTTGCAGAACAACACCGACAATTCGTTAAAGATCTCGTCATGAGCTTGCAAGCTCTGGCGACTGCTCTCGAGAACCAAGGCTATCTCGCCTCTTGCTACACCTGCGGTGGGCAAATGAATAGCGCTTCATTCATGGTGAGCTTGGGGAACGACCATCTGATTCGCTTTCTGGTGTCTGACTACGGCATCACTTGGACTGAGATGCGCGACGATCGCGAGCTGATGAAGCTAGAAGGCGCAGAAGCGATTAGCCAACTCCAAGAGCTGGCCAACCTGATCAAGCAGCAAATCACGCCACAAAACTGCCAACTCCGCACCCTCAAAGTTTAGGACGTGATTTCCAGCGATCGATTCTCGCTCTTAGCCTACTTCTCCTCTCCTTAGCCTCTGGCGGCCCTTCTAGGCCGCCTTTTTTTGGCCAATTGCGAGCAGCAAGATGGACGCGAGTACCGTATCGGCCGTGGGACAAATGCTCTTGCGATCGCTGCCGAACTGGCAGCGTCTAACTGAGACTTTGCGACGAGAGGGCTGCGAGCTGGGACTATTCCACCGCAAGATTCCAGAAAACTAGAGCCGCTCAGTGACTTCTCCCAAACCCACCTGTCGGTAAGAGCACCCCAGCTGCTCGCAGGCGTTGTCATTCCCCCAGAGATACGAAAAAGCCCCTGCCGAGGCAAGGGCTTTTCAGACTTTGAGGCTAATGTCCTGCAGTTGGAATTAGTCGAGGTCTCTCATTGCGAGCACGGGTTCGGTCGCGCGATCGATACCTTTCTCAAAGCCTGCAGCAGCTGCACGAGCGCGGCCTGCATGCCAGAGGTGACCGACCAAGAAGAAGAAGGCCAAGACGAAGTGGCTGGTCGCCGACCAAGCACGGGGAGACACGAAGTTCACCGAGTTGATTTCCGTTGCCACACCACCCACAGAGTTCAGCGAACCCAGCGGTGCGTGGGTCATGTACTCAGCCGCACGACGGGCTTGCCAAGGCTGAATGTCATTGGTCAGCTTGTCGAGATCCAGACCATTCGGTCCACGCAGGGGCTCCAGCCAAGGGCCACGGAAGTCCCAGAAGCGCATGGTTTCGCCACCGAAGATGATCTCGCCGGTAGGAGAGCGCATCAGGTATTTACCCAGACCGGTCGGGCCTTGAGCTGAACCGATGTTGGCACCGAGGCGTTGGTCACGCACCAAGAAGGTGAAGGCTTGCGATTGCGAAGCTTCAGCAGCGGTCGGGCCAAAGAACTCGGAAGGATAGACGGTGTTGTTGTACCAAACCATCGTCGAGGCAATGAAGCCCATCAACGACAGGGCACCCAAGCTGTAGGAGAGGTAAGCTTCGCCATTCCAGATGAAGGCGCGACGCACCCAGCCAAAAGGCTTGGTCAGGATGTGCCAGATACCACCCGAAATGCAGATCAGACCAATCCAGATATGGCCGCCAATCACGTCTTCAAGGTTGTCGACGCTGACAATCCAGCCGTCGCCACCAAAGGGTGATTTCAGCAGGTAGCCGAAGATCACAGCCGGGTTGAGGGTTGGGTTGGAGATGATGCGGACATCGCCACCACCCGGCGCCCAGGTGTCATAGACACCGCCGAAGAACATGGCCTTAAAGACCAGCAAGAAGGCACCTAAGCCCAGCAGAATCAGGTGATAACCAATGATGTTGGTCATCTGATTCTTGTCTTTCCAGTCTTGGCTGAAGAAGGTGCTGTACTCTTCCAGCGACTCAGGGCCGCGCAGGGCGTGGTAGATCCCACCCAAACCCAGAACGGCGGAAGAAATGAGGTGCAGAACCCCAACCACAAAGTAGGGGAAGGTATCGACGACTTCGCCACCAGGGCCAACGCCCCAGCCGAGGGTCGCCAAGTGCGAGAGCAGGATGATGCCTTGCTCGTACATCGGTTTTTCGGGGACAAAGTGCGCGACTTCAAACAGCGTCATCGCACCAGCCCAGAAGACGATCAAGCCAGCATGAGCGACGTGAGCGCCCAGCAGCTTACCGGACAGGTTGATCAAACGGGCATTGCCGGACCACCAAGCGTAACCGGTGGAGTCAATATCCCGGCCGCCTGCGATCACGGAAGGACTAGAGAGCGTTACCACGGGGCAGAACCTCTTCGGGGAAGACGAATTTTTCGTGCGGTTGGTCTTGCGGTGCCATCCAGGCCCGAATCCCTTCGTTCAACAAGATGTTCTTCGTGTAGAACGTCTCAAATTCCGGATCCTCAGCGGCCCGCAGCTCCTGCGACACGAAGTCGTACGCCCGCAGGTTCAACGCCAAACCTACAATCCCGATCGAGCTCATCCACAAGCCCGTCACCGGCACGAACAGCATGAAAAAGTGCAGCCACCGCTTGTTCGAAAACGCAATCCCGAAAATCTGGCTCCAAAAACGGTTCGCCGTCACCATCGAGTACGTCTCTTCGGCCTGCGTCGGCTCAAATGCCCGGAAGGTGTTCGATTGCTCTGAATCCTCGAACAGGGTGTTCTCCACCGTCGCACCGTGAATGGCGCACAGCAATGCCCCACCCAAAATCCCGGCCACGCCCATCATGTGGAATGGGTTCAAGGTCCAGTTGTGGAACCCTTGCAGGAACAACAAAAACCGGAAAATCGCTGCCACGCCAAAGCTCGGAGCGAAGAACCAGCTCGATTGACCCAACGGGTACATCAAGAACACCGACACGAACACTGCGATCGGACCCGAAAAGGCGATCGCGTTGTACGGACGGACGCCCACCAACCGCGCAATCTCAAATTGACGCAGCATGAACCCAATCAGGCCGAAGGCGCCGTGCAGTGCTACGAAGTTCCACAAGCCACCCAACTGGCACCAACGCACGAAGTTCCCTTGTGCCTCGGGGCCCCACAGCAGCATCAACGAATGCCCAAACGCATCCGCTGGGGTGCTCACTGCTACGGTCAAAAAGTTGCCGCCTTCTAAGTACGAAGACGCGATGCCGTGGGTGTACCACGACGTCACAAAGCTGGTCCCGGTCAACCACCCGCCCAGTGCTAAATACGCACAGGGAAACAGCAGCAACCCTGACCAACCCACAAATACAAATCGGTCGCGCTTCAGCCAGTCGTCGAGGACGTCAAACCATCCCCGCTCCGCTGGCGCTCGCCCTACTGCAATCGTCATTGGATCTAAAACCTCTTGCCGTACTGAAATCAGAACGTTTCAGCAAGTTGTCCACCCCATGATATCGGCTCCAAGGATTTTTACAATCCGACACGAATTGCTCAGAGACCTTTGGGGGCAAGCCTTTGAGCAGATCTACTCATTGAAATCGCAGAAACTGCCCCTCTCAGGCCAGCACGACCTAAGATCGAGACCGGAACTCATACGCTGACGTCATCTCCTATGCCGAGCCCCGTAGCGACCGTTGAGACGGATTCTTTACAGCAGCCAATCTTGGGATCCCGCCGCCCCAGCAACTATTTTTGGGCGATCGCGGTTTCGGTCGGGGGGACCGGATTTCTGCTGGCGGGCCTGTCCAGCTACCTGCAGGTCAATCTGTTGCCCTTTTCCGAGCCGACCCGACTGGCCTTTTTGCCCCAAGGACTGGTGATGGGCCTTTACGGGATCGCAGCCATCCTCTTGGCCAGCTACCTCTGGTTTGTGATCAGCCTCGATGTCGGCGGTGGCTATAACGCCTTCGATCGCAAAACTCAGAAAGCCACCATCTTTCGCTGGGGCTTCCCGGGCAAAAATCGTCGCGTTGAAATCACCTATCCCCTCAGCGATATCCAAGCGGTGCGCGTGGACATTAAAGAAGGCCTGAACCCCAAGCGGGCCCTCTACCTCAAGGTCAAAGGTCGGGGTGACGTTCCCCTAACGCGAGTTGGGCAGCCGCTACCGCTAACGGAACTGGAATCGCAGGGCGCTGAGCTGGCTCGTTTTCTGGCCGTGCCTCTGGAGGGCCTCTAAGATGCGATCGCTGATCCAAGTTGCCGCCCAAGGACTCCTGATCGGTCTGGTGGCCTGGGGCTTAGTTGCCTGCAGTGGCAGTACCACCTCCCTCTCTGCAGCCAATGCCAATCCTGAGGACGTGGGACGCCTATACCCCGACATCCCTCGTCTGGAGGGCAATGCCACCGTTGTGCTGACGGTCAATAATCAGCCGATCGAGATCGAAGTCCTTGGAAAAGATGCGCCGCTTACCGCTGGCAATTTTGTTGACCTCGTCTCTAAAGGAGTTTACGACGGCACCAGCTTTCACCGCGTGGTGAAAGAACCGCAGCCCTTTGTGGTTCAAGGTGGCGATCCACAAAGCAAAGATCCCAAAGTGCCGGCCCAGCAACTGGGCACTGGGTCCTACCAAGATCCCAATACGAAACAGCCACGCTACTTACCCTTAGAAATTACGCCTGAGGGCGCAAGCCAGCCGGTCTATAGCCGGACGCTGGAACAAGCGAGCGTTAGCCGGCCACCAAAATTGCGGCATCAACGCGGTGCGGTCGCCATGGCCCGCGCATCCTTCCCTGATTCGGCATCTAGCCAGTTCTACATCGCACTGTCGGATTTGGGCTTTTTGGATGGAAACTATGCTGTCTTCGGCTATGTCCGCAGCGATATGACGGTCGTCGATCGCATCAAACAGGGCGATCGCATCCAATCAGCTAAGGTCACAGCAGGTCTGGACAACCTCAAACGCCCATGAGTGGGTCAGCCCTGCGTTCTGTCTTGAATCAGTTGCCGGCCAGAGTGGCACAAGGGCTGCACCAGAGTGATGCTTTCTGGCGATCGCTGCGTTGGGGGCAACTGCCGACACCGCAGTGGGTCAGCGAATCGGCTGATCCGCTCGGCTCCTGCGATCTGGATGTCCTCGTCGCGGGAGGTACCTTGGGGCTTTTGCCTGCACTGGGCCTGCAGCGTCAGGGGTGGCGTGTTGGCCTCTGGGAACGCGGCATGGTCCAGGGGCGTGATCAGGAATGGAATATTTCGCGGCATGAGCTGGCCGTTTTGGTTGAGCTGGAACTACTGACAGCGGAGGAGCTCGAAGCGGCGATCGCGACAGAATTTCCAGCAGCCCGCATCGCTTTTCCCGGTAGCGCCGAGTTGTGGGTCGAAGGCATCCTCAACATTGGTATTTCTCCACGACGCCTGATTGCGACGCTGCTTCAGCATTTTCGTGAGCAAGGCGGGCAAGTCTTCGAACAGACCGCGATCGATCGCGTCAGTGTCCATCCCGATGGGGTTGTCATTGGGGCAGGGTCACAGCGTTGGTCGGGGCGGCTGCTCCTAGATGCCTTGGGGCACTTTTCACCGATCGCGCGTCAAGCTCGAGCGGGTGCAAAACCCGATGCCATTTGCCTCGTTGTTGGTGGCTGTGCCCAGGGCTTCCCCGCCAGCGATCGCGGCGATTTGTTTGTTTCGCGATCGCCCATCCAACAACAGCGCCAGTCCTTTTGGGAAGCTTTTCCAGCAGCAGAGGGTCGCACCGCTTATCTCTTTACCTATATCGACGCCCAGCCAGCTCGTCCGAGTCTGCGATCGCTGCTAGAGGAGTATCTAGCGGCCTTGCCGGAGTACCAGGGCGTGGATTTGCAACAGTTGCAGTGGAAACGCCTGTTGTGGGGAATTCTCCCTAGCTATCGCCAAAGCCCTCTCCAAAGTCCTTGGAATCGGATTCTCGCGATCGGCGACAGCAGTAGCGCCCAGTCTCCCCTTAGTTTTGGCGGTTTTGGCGCATTGTTGCGGCATTTGGAGCGACTCTGCCGTGGCATCCACGAAGCACTGCTCGCTGATTGCCTGCAAGCTGCCGATCTAGCGCTGTTACAACCCCATCAGCCCAACTTGGCTGTGACCTGGCTGTTTCAGCAGAGTATGACGGTGCCCCTCGATCGCTCCTTGCCCCCAGAACGGATCAACGAGCTACTGGGGCGAATCTTCGCCGTGATGGAGAGCTTGGGTCCCCAGACCCTCCGTCCTTTCCTGCAGGATGTGGTGCAGTTTCAGCCCTTGGCCAAAACCCTGTTGATGACGACGCTGCTTCATCCAGTCTTGGTGGCAAAACTGTTGCCGCAGCTGGGACTTCAACCCTTGCTGCAGTGGCTGCCGCAATTTTTGCAGCTTAGTCTCTATCGATCACTCGCGATCGCTGGCGAACCCACAGACTGGCTCAAAGTCTGCGATCGCGATCGCTTCCGCCAGCGCCGCCGCCAAGAGGCCTGGTTCTACGGATCGGGCTGCGACTATGCTGCCCCCCTCAAAAGCTCAGTGGATCGACATCGATCAATAAATTGACGCCTTTGGGGCAGCAGACACGTAGATCTGTCAGTGGCAACCACTGCCAATCGGTCTCGGGGGGTGCTTTAAGTAACAGCTGCCAGCGATGACGCCGTGCGATTCGAGCAATATTGGCCGGCGCAGGCCCCAGAAGTTCAACCCCAGCGGGCAGAATCGGGTGTAATCGGTCCGCGATCGCCTCAGCTGCAGTCATCACTACTGCTTCTTCCAAGCCCCGACAGCTCAAGAGCAGCAGCCGCTGCGCCGGCGGATAGCCATGGGCCTGCCGCTCCTGCAGCTCTTCACCCAGGAACTGGGCATAGTTGTGGTCCAGTAAATGTGTCAGCACAGGGTGATCGGGGCAGTAGGTTTGGACGATCACACGGCCGGGGCGATCGCCTCGACCGGCTCGACCCGCCACTTGGATTAGGGTCTGCAGCGATCGCTCACTAGCACGAAAGTCGGGCATGTGCAGCAACCCGTCCGCCGCCACCACACCAACGAGCGTCACCTCTGGCAGATCAATTCCCTTGGTCAGCATTTGAGTGCCCACCAATAAACTGGCGGGCTGCGATCGAAATTGATCGAGCACTTTTTGATGGCCTCCTTTTTGGCGTGTCGTATCACTGTCGTAGCGATAGACGGCGAGTTCGGGAAACAGCCGTTTGACTTCGGCTTCCACCCGCTGACTACCGCTACCGAAGTTTTTGAGATAGGGCGAATCACAGGCCGGACAACGTTGCGGCTGGGCTTGGGTGTAGTTGCAGTAGTGGCAGCGCAGCAGCGACTGATTGAGGACCTGATCGAGGTGGTAAGAGAGCGAGACATCGCAGTGAGGACAGCCGATCGGCGTGCCGCAGGCGCGACAGGAAACAAAGGTGCTGTGCCCCCGCCGATGGATAAAGAGGATGCCTTGCTCGCCCCGCGCTTGTAGGTCAACGAGGGCTTGCTGTAGTTTCGTGCTGAAGATTGAACGGTTACCGTTGGCTAGCTCTTGGCGCAGATCAACAATCTCAACTGGCGGTAGCGTTCGCGCCTCAACCCGATCGGGCAGCGCTAGGTAGCGAGTTTGAGCCTCAGCACCTTGCGTGGCCGCCCAAGTTTCCAGATCTGGGGTGGCAGACCCCAGCAGGAGCGGACAACCCTCCCATTGCGATCGCCAGTGGGCAACCTGGCGTGCGTGGTAGCAGGGCGGAGTCTGCTCTTGTTTAAAGCTGCTGTCGTGCTCCTCATCCAAAATGATCAGGCCCAGATTGGGTAGGGGGGCAAACACCGCCGATCGCGTTCCGATCACCACCCGCGCACCACCCAACAACATCTGACGCCAAGCGTCGTAGCGTTCGCCATCCGAGAGGCCGCTGTGATAGAGGCAGAGGCGATCGCCGCCAAAGCGCTGCTGAAAACGCTCGGTCAGTTGCGGCGTCAGGCCAATTTCTGGGACCAGCACCAGCACCGATCGCTGCTGATCCAAGAGAGGCGCAATCGCCTGCAGATAGACCTCGGTTTTGCCGGAACCGGTAACGCCGTGGAGCAACAAAGTTTCACCAGCGCCAGCCTGCTGAATTTGAGCCAAGGCAGCGGCTTGAGCCGGTGTCAGCTGGCGAGGCTGATCCGCGCTCAAGTCGGTTGTTTGCAGCCCACTTCGCAGTCGTTCCTTAGGAGTGATCGCCACACAACCCAAGACCGACAGGCGATCGAGTAAGCCTCGACTCGCGCCAGTTTGTTCTTGAAAGGATTGGAGCCAAACCTCACCCCCCAGTTGTTGAAGCTGTGCAAGGACCGCCGCCTGGCGATCGGTTAAGTGAGGCGATCGCGGCTGAACTAAGGTAATCGCGAGTTGCTGCTTCGCTTGAGTGCTCTTGCCGAGGCAGATGTAGCTCTCGACACAGCCCGTTTGCAGGAGTTCGCGCAATCCTTGAGAAGCCTGAGGATGTTGCTGACAGAGATAGCGCCAGCTATAGCCCGTCTCAAGATTTTTCTGCAGTAGCGGCCACAGTCTCTGAGCGGCCCCCGATCGCAAGATTGGTTGGGTACCCGATCGAGCCCGAATTCGGCGTTGCGATCGCCGCAACAGCCCCGGGGGTAGCGCAACCCGCAGCACTTGGGTCAGGGAGACCTGATAGTAGCTGGCGGTCTGTTCCAGCAGCGCCCAATAATGGGGCTGAAAAAAGCTCTGCGCTACGACCTCGTGGATTGGACGAATCCGCGTAGCGTCCAATTCGGCCGCCAACTCGCTGACTATCCGCACTACCAAGCCACCCACCAATCGATCGCCAAAGGGCACCAAAACTACGTCACCCACTGCGATCGCAGGGCTAGCCTCGTAGGTATAGGGGGTTTCTAGCCCAGGGCAATCGACTAGAACCTCTGCCCAGGCTTGGGGTAATCCAGGATGCCTCATGTCGTTAGCACACCCTCAATCCTGGCTGGACATGGCTAAGATCCGAAATCCAAGTAACCGTTGCTTTAGCGTTCCTGAATTATGGTGTCCTCGCTCCAGATTCGTGCAGCCCAACCCGCAGACCTTCCCGAAATCCTGACCCTGATTCGAGAGTTGGCCAGCTTTGAGGAACTGGAGCACCAAGTCGTCGAGGATCCAGACCTTCTCAACGAGCATTTGTTTGGGCCTCAACCCTACGCCTCTGTCCAGATTGCTGAGTGGGACGGCACAATCGCGGGCTACGTTCTCTACTTCATGACCTACTCCAGCTTTCGCAAGCAACCCAGTCTTTATTTAGAAGATCTATTTGTGCGGCCTCGCTTTCGTCGCCAAGGCATCGCCACAGCACTGCTGCAACAGCTCGCTGCGATCGCTACTGAACGTCAGTGTGGCCGAGTTGAGTGGGCGGTGCTCGACTGGAATCAACGGGCGATCGACTTTTACGAAGGATTGGGTGCCAAGCTACTGCCCGACTGGCGAATCTGCCGTTTGGAAGGCGCTGCGATCGGCAATTTTGCTGGTCGATAGACCAACTCAATAGCAAGCGTGCAATTTCAACAGGGCAAGCTACAATCGAAGGGTTTCGAGGCAAGACCGACAACTGGTCGTTGTTCGGTGATTGTCCGAGGGATCTTTGACAACCCCCACTGTTCGATTTGCCTTTGGAGATTTGCTCTCTGCATCCAAAGGCTATTTTTGACGTGAGAAGGCAAAGAACCCCACTTTCTAGGCGCGATGACGCAGCTGATTTCAATCGATAAGGAGCGAGAGGAAGCCGGCATGACTCAGGCCACCGAACTACTCGACCCCGCGCTCAAACCGGCGGAAACAAAGGCCAAACGGAGTAGTCGCAAAAAAGCGACAACTGCTGTTGTTGAGCCCGCAACCACGATCGCTCCGACTGCAGATGTCGACGCGATCGACGACGAGGATTCGGTTGGTGAGGATGAAGATGCGGCGGCCAAAGCCAAAGCTAAAGTCCCCAAAACCTATACAGAAGACTCAATTCGGCTCTATCTCCAAGAGATTGGTCGAATTCGGTTGCTGCGGGCCGATGAAGAAATTGAGCTCGCCCGTCAAATCGCTGACTTGCTTGCTTTAGAACGCATTCGCGATGAGTTGCTCGAACAGCTCGATCGTTTGCCCAGCGACGCCGAGTGGGCCGCTGCTGTTGACTCGCCGCTGGATGAATTCCGCCGCCGCCTGTTCCGGGGTCGCCGCGCCAAGGACAAGATGGTGCAGTCGAACCTGCGGTTGGTGGTGTCGATCGCCAAGAAATACATGAACCGGGGTCTGTCCTTCCAAGACCTGATTCAGGAAGGTAGCTTGGGTCTGATTCGGGCTGCCGAAAAGTTTGACCACGAGAAGGGCTACAAGTTCTCGACCTACGCGACTTGGTGGATTCGCCAAGCCATCACCCGCGCGATCGCGGATCAAAGCCGCACGATCCGCCTGCCTGTTCACCTCTACGAAACCATTTCTCGCATTAAGAAAACCACCAAGCTGCTTTCTCAGGAAATGGGTCGTAAGCCCACCGAGGAGGAGATCGCCACTCGCATGGAGATGACGATCGAGAAGCTGCGGTTTATCGCTAAGTCAGCCCAGCTGCCAATTTCGCTGGAAACCCCAATCGGTAAAGAAGAAGACTCGCGTCTGGGTGACTTCATCGAAGCTGATGGCGAAACCCCCGAAGATGAAGTCGCAAAAAACCTGCTGCGCGAAGACCTTGAAGGCGTCCTTAGCACTCTCAGCCCCCGCGAGCGCGATGTGCTGCGCCTGCGCTATGGCTTGGATGACGGCCGCATGAAAACGCTGGAAGAAATCGGCCAGTTGTTTAATGTCACCCGCGAACGCATCCGCCAGATCGAGGCGAAAGCACTGCGGAAACTGCGTCATCCCAACCGCAACAGCATCCTGAAAGAGTACATCCGCTAGGATCTACGCTTCATTACCTCAGTGAATTAACAAGCTGCTCGAGATAGTCTTGGGCAGCTTTTTTATTAGCATTCACATATAAAATGAAGAGTTTCCTGCCATCGCAGCTTTAATTGTTTCCTCAATTGCAGAAGGTTTCCAAACAATACCTAGTTGAGCTTTAAACGAATCGTCCCCAACTCGTCCAGAATAGATTCCCAAAAATTTTCTTCCCTCGCCTATCATTGCCTCATCCTGATTCGTAGCACCTTCGGGTAGCCAATAACCAACCTGTCGTGCGTAAACAGGTGCACCTGACATTCCTTCACGCATTGCTGTATCAATAAATAGTTTTGGTAATCCGTCAATATCAAAATCTGGCTCTGAGGCAATACTTCCTCGCTTCCACACCGGAAAGTTAGCCCCTCCACTTAATCCTCTAGGAAAGCCTAAAACGAAAACATCTAGGCCCGGACAAAGTCTTATATTATCTAATTTAAAATTTGGATCATTAGCGTGTTTGATTTCAGATCCCTTAACTCCATTAATATTAATAGGAATGGCAACCAAATCTACCTGATACCTATATCTTGGATGTTCATACCAAACTGGCTGTTTGGGTGAATCTCCCTCATCTTCATATAGTGGAATGACATAGGTAGTCCACTCAATAAATTTGAGCCCAGAACTATCATGGGTGCTAGATGGAATCTTGATAAATAGGTGATTTGGAAGAGCAGCCTGATTGGATTTACACTTTAAGGTACTTGGCTCTCTTCCTGTCACATTGTGCCAGTTTGTCACCAAATACGACTTGTCCTCATGCAAATAAAAGAAAGCAGTTCCACAGGCAATTTCTTCATTTTTAAAACACATAGATATTTGAATAGGAACATAGGATCTCGTGTCACGTAACTCCGAGACTCTTTGTCTAGGAAAATTCATAAAAAACCCTTACTAAAAAAGCAATGTACTAGTCGATCTAACTGTGTCTCGTAACACACAGTCCTAGCCCTATTGGGCGTCTCACTCCTACTTTTAAGTAAGACTCAAGGTTGAACGCTGACGATCGCGCCTTCCTCTACTAATTCAAACAGAGCACGGATATCGCGATTTTTCATCCGCACGCAGCCATGGGAAACCGCTTGGCCAATCAGGGATTCAGCCGTCGTTCCATGGAAACCAATCGAGTTTTTGCCATCAGTCCAAAAGCCGATCCAGCGATCGCCTAGAGGATTGTTGGGACCGGGAGGAACAAGACTGCCATTCCAAGGATGCTGCCAAGTCGGATTGACGATTTTGCTCATGACCCGAAAAGTACCACGGGGCGTTTCCCAACCCGGCTTACCGATGCCCACAGGGTAACTCGCGATCGCCAAGCGATCGCGATAGACCGTCACTCGGCGCTGCCGCAAACTCAAAACTAACTTTGTGGTTGGGGCAGGTGCTGGAGGAGGCGCGATCGTTGCTTCTACTGGAATAGCTGGAACCGCCATTGTGGCTGGTGGGGGAATCGGAATTGCCGCAAGTGGGCTGGCGATCGCACAGCAGGCGACGAGCAAGCTGGAGTTCCAGAGAAGGCGCAACGCCATAGCAGCAAGATTGAATTCGGAGGCTATCTCCCCCACTGTACTCAGCAAATTCTGCCAGCGTCGAGTCCCGACAAGACTGCCCATTGTCTGAAAACAATAACTGCTTTACGGTTCAGCCCAGTGAATGGTTATTCGGAGTTGAAGGCTCAGCGATCGCTCAGCGGGCTTGTACTATCTCAACCCACTTGACCTAACGGCAGCAGCTCACAACAAAATGACGATCGCAATCAGGATCAAAGCCAGCGCGCCCGAAAAGTAGAGCGCCTTCATAAACTGCCGCGAGACCAGGCCGATCAGCAGACTCAGGAGAATTCCCAGGAGAATCAAGCCGATGTAAATCGAAGTTTCTCCCCGCTGCGACACCAAAGGATTGCCCCCAGCCGCTTGGGCCAAGAGCAATCCCTCCGACAGCAAGCGTATTGATGCTGTCATTGCGGCTTACAGCGCACTCATCACCGTACGAGCAGCTGCCAGCGTGGCATCAATGTCCTCTTCAGTGTGAGCCAACGAGGTAAAGCCCGCCTCAAACTGCGAGGGGGCAAGGTAGATGCCTTGCTCCAGCATGCCGCGATGGAAGCGACTGAACTTTTGCAAGTCCGACTTTTTGGCGTCTTCGTAGTTGTGCACAGGGCCTTCCGTGAAGAAGAAGCCGAACATACCACTCACCTGACCACCGCAAGCCGCATGACCGGTTTCTTGGGCGATCGCCAACAAACCATCACTCAGGCGCTTGGTGATCTGGTCAAGATATTCGTAGGTGGCAGGCTGGCGCAGCAGCTCCAGGGTTTTAATCCCAGCCGTCATCGCCAAGGGGTTCCCCGACAGAGTACCCGCTTGGTACATCGGGCCAGCCGGCGCGACCAGCTGCATGATCTCGCGTTTACCGCCGTAGGCACCCACCGGTAGGCCGCCACCGATGATTTTGCCCAAGGTGGTCAGGTCAGGCGTAACGCCAAACTTTTCTTGCACGCCACCGTAAGCAATCCGGAAGCCAGTCATCACTTCATCAAAGACCAGCAGGGCATCATGCTCCAGCGTGATTTCCCGCAATCCTTCCAAGAAGCCAGCATCTGGGACGATGAAGCCCGAGTTACCGACGATCGGCTCAAGAATGACCCCAGCAATCTCACCGGGATTTTCCGCGAACAGTGCCTTGACTGCCTCGAGATCGTTGTAGGGCGCGGTCAGGGTATTGGCCGTGGTGCTCTTGGGTACGCCGGGCGAGTCTGGCAGGCCGAGGGTCGCCACCCCAGACCCCGCCTTGACCAAGAACATGTCAGCGTGGCCGTGGTAGCAGCCTTCGAACTTGATGATTTTGTCGCGGCCCGTATAAGCCCGCATCAAGCGCAGCACCGCCATACAGGCTTCGGTGCCGGAATTGACGAAGCGCACCATCTCGATGCTAGGCACTGCATCGATCACCATTTCGGCGAGGACGTTTTCCAATGCACAGGGTGCCCCAAAGCTTGTGCCCTTTTCCATGGCAACTTTGAGGGCTTCGATGACTTCTGGATGCGCATGCCCGCAGATGGCGGGGCCCCAGGTGCCGACGTAGTCGATGTAGCGATTGCCGTCCACATCCCAGGCGTAGGCATCTTTCACGCGATCGAAGACGATGGGTTGACCGCCAACGGATTTAAAAGCGCGCACCGGCGAACTGACGCCACCCGGCATCAGTTTTTGAGCCGCTGCAAAAATTTCGTCTGATTTGATGGTTTTAAAGGGAGAGGACGTGACCAAAGCAATCTCCTCGCAAACAAGCCGCGCGTCGCCAGCGAGCGATGCTGACAGCCTCCTCATTATCCTGCATTGGTTCAATCGCAGCTCAATCCGTTAGGGACTGTTGCAACACAACCGCTAGGAACTCGGGCGATCGCCCTCTGACAGGTTGGGTGGGCAGAGCCCCTGCAAGGTCGTCAACAGCAGCTGCGGATCTAGGGGCTTGGACAAAATTGCTGAGGCTTGGGCTGTGAGTAAGGGATCGACGGGTGGTTCTCCCAAGAACAAAACTAACGGGGGATGGGGATCGGCTTGGTGTTCTCGGAGGTGCTGCAGCAGAAGTAAGCAGCTCTGATCGGGCGGTGGCCAAGCCATCAGAATCACAATGGGCTGCAGTAAATCGAGTTGATCAAGAGCTGTGCTGCCATCGACGAGCCAGATCACCTTAAAGCCCGCCGCCGTCAACATTTCACAGACGACCGTAGCTGCTTCATCCTCTTCTTCCAGTAAGAGAATGTGGCCAGCGGGCAAATTATCGATGGACGGTCTAGGCTCGACGGGTTCGATCAGCGTTTGTTCGGGGATCCAGACTGTAAAGGTACTACCCTGACCGACGGTTGATTCAATTTGAATGTGACCGCCATGTAGTTCAACCAGCTGCTTGGTTAGAGCCAGCCCTAGGCCCGTGCCACCGTACTGGCGGCGAATGGAAGTATCGAGCTGTTGGAACTTTTGGAACAGCTGAGCTTGTTCACTTTCAGGAATTCCAATTCCCGTATCACTGACTTGAAAGATGGCGCGATCGCCTTCTCGCCAAACCCGCAGGAAAACAGTTCCTTGGGGTTCAGTAAATTTGACAGCGTTACTGAGAAGATTAATGAGAATTTGGCGCAATCGCTTTGGATCGGCTCGGAAGACGTCCACACGGTTGTTGAGCTGGAGATCCAGCATGAGCTGAATCTCGCCTAAACGGGCTTTTTCCTGCAGGGTATTGAGGGTTTGGGTTGCCAGTCTTGAAAGGGAGAATGGACGCACTTGTAAGGCTGCTTTACCTGCCTCAATTTGAGACAGATCAAGAATGTCATTGATCAGTTCCAGCAGGTGTTCACCGCTGTCATGAATCGCCTTTATATATTCCCTTTGCCGCTCGGTCAAAGGGCCAAAGGCCCAGCGCAGCAACGTACTTGACATCCCAATCACACAGGTCAGAGGCGTCCTGAGTTCATGACTCATGGTGGCCAAAAACTCACCCTTGGCCGCATTGGCCGCTTGGGCCAAGGCAAGAGCATCAATTAGCTCTTGGGTACGTTCCAGCACGCGGTTTTCTAACGTCTGTGTCTGATCTTGGAGCTGACCGTAGAGCTGTGCTTGGTAAATGGCGATCGAGAGGTGTTCTGCTAGGTGCTGGAGAATATCACGCTCCCGAGGTTGCCACCGATGATCTTGCTGGCATTGATGGGCAACGAGTAAGCCCCAAATTCGCCCCTGCACTAGGATCGGAATTTTACAAACCGATCGCACTTGAACACGTTCATAGAAGGAATACTGCTCCGGCAGTCTTTCCTTATAGAAGCCAACTGAATCAATGAGAAGCGTTTCCCCTTGCTGGAACCGTTGCCATTCCTCTGTCGTGATTAATAGCCCTGGTTGGACTAGAGGATCGATCACCGACAAAAGTGCTTCGTTGCGACGATCTTCGTAGGTAATGTAGGACTGACTTGGAATATAAAGTGGCCAACGTTGATCGAGTCCAGCGTCAAGACATTGCGGCTTAAATTGATAGATAATCGCACGATCGGCATTAAGCAACTGACGAATTTCACGGATCGTAGTTGTCAGAATTTCTGAGAGATCTAAACTGAGACGAATTTGTGCAGAGACTTGACTGATCAGGCGATCTTGTTCTTCTTGCCAATGAAGAGCTTGTTCTAGCGGTTGACAGACGGAAACAGCAGGATATTGAGCTGCTAATGGTGCTCGATCAGCAGCGATCGCGGCAATCAAAAGATTACTGAATTGACTGATCAAGTCTGGGTTGAGACTGAGGTCGCCGAGTTGAGCCAAGGCAGGCTGGTATTCAACTGGTAAATTCGTCGCTTGGCAATAGCGCTGAATACTGTCAGCACCAAACTGCACACTGACATGGTGAGGTTCGCTTAAGGGGTGAGGCTGGCAATACTCTGCGGCAGTCCGCCCTAACAACAGCAGCTGAAACCCTGCTGCGATCGCGATCGCACAATCTCCCGTTTGGGTCCGCAGATGCGTATGCAGCGATCGACTATCCCAATAAAACGCTTGGGGCAGTGTTGCCACAAAATCTTGCAAAGCACTCTGTAACTGAGCAAAACCTTCAGGAGTCAGCCGCTGGCTGGCAAGGGAGCAATTTGAGGATGGTGCCAGCATAGGCAAAACCTGCGATTTAGCAGGCTTTTAGTCATTTAATTGCATTGTTACAGAGATTTTTCGACGGGTTAGAAAGTCCCCATAGGCTTTTAACATCTGGCGTATTTCGTTACCTCAGCTCTGGGTGATAGCCCGCCGTCGCGATCGCCACCTGTATTGCTGCAGCTGAGCAGCTAGTGATCACCGTCACTTGCTTGGAGGCGGGGTCAGCTTGAACCTGAGCTTGCGGATCGGTGGCCTGAATCGCTGTTTCAATTGCTGCGGCGCAAGCACCACAGGCCATATCAGACACGTGCAGTTGAATTGCAGGCATGGAGTTCGCTGAGCTAACGCCGTTTTGTTCAGTCTAGGCCAGCAGCTGTCCTCGTTAGACTGAAGGCGATCGCTTGGATAGTGGAAAAGAGATGCCGGTCAGTCGTCGCCAATTACTCCTCAGCTCACTTTTGGCTTTGCCAGCCCTCGTTTTGGCTCCGCGATCGGCCCAAGCCTTAGGTGGCCCTCAGCCGCCCGTGGATGAGCCCGCCCCGGACTTTTCCTTGCCCACCGACGATGGCCGCGAGCGTCTATCCCTCGCTGACTTCCGGGGACAGTGGCTGGTGCTCTACTTCTATCCCAAGGATGGAACCCCCGGCTGCACCCTCGAAGCCCAGCGTTTTCAACAGGATCTGGCTGCCTATGCTGAACGCAATGCCCAAATCGTCGGGGTCAGTGCCGATGATCTCAGTAGCCACAGTCGCTTCCGAGAAAACGAGGGACTGTCCTACCCCCTGTTGGCTGACGTCAAAGGCGAGGTCAGCAAACGCTATGGCTCTTGGCTAGCTCCTTTCAGCCTGCGCCACACCTACATCATCGATCCAGAAGGGGTGCTGCGCGCTAACTTCACCGCAGTGCGGCCGGTGATTCATAGCAAAGAAGTGCTGGCCAAATTGGATGAGTTGCAAGCGGGGTAGGCCAATCGAGCGATCGCAGAAGAATAGGGTTTAGGCCTCGGGCTGCGATCGCTTCCCCCAGAAATTCTGGAGATCTACGCCTACTGGTTCAGAATCAAAAGCAGTGTGATTGCCCTGAGTATCGTGCTGTGATTCTGAATGCCCAGCTGCCCCAAGGCCCTCTGGCAGGGGCTTGGCAGCGCTACCGTGACACATTGCCGTTGATTAGTCCGCTGCGCAAGCGGCAGTTCGACATTCTGGTAGTGGGTACAGGTCTGGCCGGGGCTTCTGCCGCCGCAACCTTGGCGGAACAGGGCTATCGAGTCAAGGTTTTTACCTACCACGACAGCCCACGACGAGCCCATAGCGTGGCGGCTCAGGGCGGGATCAATGCCGCCAAAAACTACCAGAACGACGGGGACAGCGATTTTCGGTTGTTCGCCGACATGCTCAAAGGCGGAGACTTTCGATCGCGCGATGCCAATGTCTACCGCTTGGCAGAACTGAGCGGCGCCATCATTGATCAATGTGAGGCCCAAGGCGTCCCCTTTGCCCGCGAGTACGGCGGCACCTTAGCGAATCGCACCTTCGGCGGTGTTCTCGTCTCGCGGACTTTTTATGCACGGGGACAAACGGGTCAGCAGCTGCTCTACGGCGCTTACGGCGCTTTGATGCGTCAGGTGGCGACGGGGACGGTGGAATTACACACCCATGCCGATGTCCTTGACCTTGTAACCGTCGATGGCAATGCGCGGGGTCTGGTGATTCGCAATCTCCGCACAGGAGAACTGTCCATTGAAACTGGGGCAGCGGTCCTGCTCTGCACGGGTGGTTATAGCAACGTCTATTACCTCTCAACCAATGCGGTCAAGTCCAACGCTTCAGCGACTTGGCGGGCGCATAGACGGGGCGCATTTTTTGCCAACCCCTGCTTCACCCAAATTCACCCCACCTGCATTCCCAGTGGCGATGCCTATCAGTCAAAACTGACTCTGATGAGCGAGAGCCTACGCAATGATGGACGCGTTTGGGTTCCGGTACAAGCAGGCGATCGGCGATCGCCGGATCAAATCCCCGAGATCGATCGCGATTACTTTCTAGAAACCCGCTATCCTCGCTACGGCAACATGGTGCCGCGGGATATTGCCTCCCGTCAGGCAAAACGGATTTGCGATCGCGGCTACGGCGTTGGTGGAACGGGTCGCGCCGTCTATCTGGATTTTGCAGAGGCGATCGCCCGCGATGGTCAGGCCGAAATTCAGCGCAAATACGGCAATCTCTTCGACATGTATGCCCGCATCAGTGGCGAGGATCCCTACGCCACGCCGATGCGCATTTACCCTGCACCCCACTACACCATGGGCGGACTGTGGGTGGATTACAACCTGATGAGCAACCTGCCGGGTCTATTCGTGCTGGGCGAGGCCAACTTCTCCGATCACGGGGCGAATCGGCTGGGTGCGAGTGCCTTGATGCAGGGCCTCGCCGACGGTTATTTCATTGCGTCCGCCACCGTTACCGGCTGGCTTGCTGGTCAGTCCCAGACTGCCATAACACCCGATCATCCGGCCTGTCAGGAAGCCCTTGCTGAAGCTCAAGCCCGCATTGATCAATTGCTCGCGATTCAGGGCGATCGCAGTGTCGATAGTTTGCATCGTGAACTGGGCGAGATTTTGCTAGATGCTTGCGGCATCAGCCGCGATCGCGATCGCCTGCTCAAAGCGCGGCAACAGGTTCAACATCTACAGCAGACTTTTCGCGATCGGGTGCGAGTTCCGGGTTCAGCAGCCGGGTTGAATCCTGAGCTAGAGAAAGCGCTCCGGTTGGCTGACTTTTTAGAGCTGGGTGAACTGATGATTGTGGATGCTCTGCACCGTGAAGAATCCTGCGGGGCCCACTTCCGCGAGGAACATCAAACTGAAGACGGTGAAGCCCTGCGACGAGACGATCAATTCAGCTATGTCGCAGCTTGGGAATACAGCAACACAGAACCACAACTGCATCGCGATCGTTTGGAGTTCAAGACGTTAGTTCCCAGCCAGCGAAACTATCAATAGCGCCTCCATTTAAGCAATAAGGGGCTTTAGTCCCCCGCCTAGATCGCTCTCCCACAAGAACAGCAACCGTTCGAGTCAAAACACCTCAAAATCTGGTTTAAGCGCAGAGTTCCTCCAACTGTTGACGCTCCCAAAGGCTGCGATAGAGTCCTTCCGTCGCTAACAGTTCACGATGCGATCCGCTCTGAACTAAATGACCACGATCGAGCACCAAAATGCGATCGGCCGTTGCGGCAGCAGCTAACTGGTGTGAGATGAAGATCACGGTTCTCTGGCGATCGCGATCGCCATTCAAAGCCTGCAGAATTTGCGTTGCTGTTTGGTTGTCGACACTCGCTAAAGCATCATCCAAGATCAGAACCGGCGCTTGCAGCAACAAGGCGCGGGCCAAGGCCGTGCGCTGACGTTGACCACCCGAAAGCGTAATCCCCCGCTCACCCACTAAGGTGTCGTAGCGACGCGGGAAATTGAGAATTTCGCGATCGATTTGTGCCTGTTGAGCGGCGGCAATAATCTCGGCTTCACTGACCTCAGGATTGCCGTAGCGAATGTTGTCGCGAATCGGCAAGCTGAAGAGAAAACTATCCTGCGGCACGTAGGCGATCGCGCGGCGCAGGCTATTCAGTGATAGCTGCGTAATGTCCAACCCATCTAAGAAAATGCTGTCAGTCGGAACATCCAGCAAACGGGGCAAAGCGTTGGCTAGCGTTGATTTACCCGAACCAATCGGCCCAACAATCGCGATCGTTTCGCCAGGCTGAACCATGAAACTGATATTTGAGAGCGCGGGTTGAGGCTGGCCCGGATAGTGAATCGTGAGTCCATCCACTTTAATCGCACCAGTCAACTCAGAAGGCGGCACCACCAAGGCTTCAGGAACATCTTGGATCAGCGGTGGATGCTGGAGAATTTCTTCAATGCGATCGACGCTGACTTCACCACGCTGAAAAGCGGTAATCGTAAAGCCGAGTAATGCCGTCGGGAAGACCAGTCGCTCGACGTAGAGAATCAAAGCAATTAAGTCGCCCACCGTAATGCGATTGCCTTCGATCGCTTGTCCTCCCAGCCAGAGCAAAATCAACAGGCTAAAGCTAGCTAAACCTTCTAAGAGTGGAAAGAGAACGTTTCGAGTTTTTGTGAGCTTGAGGTTCGATTTCAGCAGCTTTTGATTCAGTCGACCAAAAGCTGCTCTTTCGTTCGATTCTTGCGCATAGATTTTGATCAGCGAAATGCCACTCATATCCTCTTGGATCAGCTGGCTAATCTCCGATAGCTCCTCCTGCACATCCTGCTGTTCTTGCCGCAGTCGCTGACTAAAGAGTTGAACCAGTAGCAACAGAATTGGATAGACTGCCAACGCTGCCAAACTGAGCAGGGGATCGATTGCCAGCATCAAGGGCAACGTCAGCACGTAGGCAAAGATTGTGTTGACCAGACTGAGAACCGCAAAACCGACCAAGCGGCGAATACTTTCCACATCACTGGTGGCGCGGTTGATCAAATCTCCCAGCGGCATATTGGCGAAATAGGTGGGTTCGAGCCGCAGCAAATGTTCAAATAGACGCTGCTTGAGATCGAACTCCACCTTGCGGCCTACCCCAAAGAGCAAAACCCGCGAGGCCATGCGGATCACCCACATGACCGAGGCTAGCCCCAAAATCAGAGCGCTATAGCGAACGACGTCCCCAAAGCCCAGGCCGTCTTGGACGTCATCGACGCAAGTTCGAATCAGCAGGGGCAGAACGACACCCACTCCATTGACCGCCAGCAGCGCCACAATGCCCAGAACGGCAGGCCGCCAATAGGGACGAATGTATTGCCCCAGCATGGCGAGGCGTTGGCGCGAAGAAAACGAAACGGACATCCACAGCTCGATGACGGCAACCTGTTGATCCTAGCGATCGCCGGCGGGGATGCTTGGAAAATGTGCCCCAGCGAACTCGACAAGCCGGGGTGGATGGTTTCTTACTTGCGGCAATGAGCCAGTTCGATCGGTGACTTAGCCGGATTTGCGATCGCTGCGCCAAATGCCGTAGCAAGCAATCAAAAACAGGATGAACAGAGGAGCGACCCCCAAGAGATCGCTCCAATTGCCATCCGTGGTGGCGAGAGGCAGCACCTAGCGGCCTTTCGGTCCTAGGCCGATCGCCCCTGCATAGAGCGCGTTTTCGCCGAGTGCTGCTTCGATGCGCAGTAAGCGGTTGTACTTAGCGATCCGTTCGCTACGGCTGAGTGAACCAGTCTTGATTTGACCAGCGCGGGTGGCCACGGCCAGATCGGCGATCGTGGTGTCTTCGGTTTCGCCAGAACGGTGGCTAATCACCGAGCGATAGCCGCTGCGAGTTGCCAAATCGATCGTGCGCAGTGTTTCCGTTAGCGTGCCGATCTGGTTGAGTTTGATCAACACCGCGTTGCCGACGCCCTGCTCAATCCCTGATTGCAGGCGATCGGGGTTGGTCACAAACAAATCATCACCGACCAACTGCACGGTGCTGCCGAGCTGCTGAGTCAGGGTTTTCCAGTTGCTCCAGTCGTCCTCTTGCAGGCCGTCTTCGATCGAAACGATCGGGTACTGGCTGACCAGATCGGCCAGAATGCCAATCATGCCGGCAGGTTCGTGGCTAACGCCATCACAGGTGTAGAGGCCATTTTTGTAGAACTCGCTGGAGGCGACATCCATCGCCAGAGCGACCTGTTCACCCGGCTTATAGCCAGCTGCTTCGATCGCAGTCAGCAGCAGTTCCAAGGCTTCTTTGTTGGAGCCGAGGTTGGGTGCAAAGCCCCCTTCGTCGCCAACACCGGTTGCCAAACCTTTGTCCTTGAGGACTTTGGCCAGCGCATGGAAGACTTCCGCACCCCAGCGCAGGGCTTCTTTAAAACTCGGTGCGCCAACCGGCATGATCATGAACTCTTGGAAGTCCACGTTGTTATCAGCGTGAGCACCACCGTTGATAACGTTCATCATCGGCACGGGCAGCACATTGGCCAGCGGTCCGCCCAAGTAGCGATAGAGCGGCAGATTCAGGCTGGTTGCAGCGGCATGGGCCGTTGCCAAAGAGACGGCCAGAATGGCATTGGCACCCAAATTCTTTTTGTTAGGCGTGCCATCCAGCGCGATCATCGCCTTATCAAGACCCTCTTGATCAAGAGCGCTCAATCCGATCAGCGCATCTTCGATCGCAGAGACATTTTCAACCGCTTTCTGAACGCCTTTACCACCGTAGCGGCTGGGGTCGTCGTCCCGAAGTTCGTGAGCTTCAAAGGTGCCGGTAGAAGCACCGCTCGGCACTTGGGCTAAACCTACGGATCCATCTTCGAGGTGGACTTCTGCCTCAACCGTAGGGCGACCCCGCGAGTCGAGAATTTCGCGGGCTGTGATCTCGGCGATCTGCGTCCCGTAATCGTCTGGCATCGGCGGCAGTCTTCCTTGGCTATGTGACAGTCGAAGCAATGGGGCCCCAGAAAGGGGACTTCCCAGAGGTGTGGCGATCGCCAATGTCTAGGACATCGGTTAGGCCGTTACAAATCATACCGGCTCACCTTTCAGGCTTCTGCGTTGCAGCGATCGCGGCCCACTTCCTTCCACAATGGGAAGAACGCCAATCTCAGCCGGAGGCACGACCTGATGCGACTACTGCATACGATGCTGCGAGTCGGGGATCTGGAGCGATCGCTACAGTTTTACTGCGAGATCCTGGGCATGCAGTTGCTGCGGCGCAAGGACTACCCCGGTGGGGAATTTACGCTGGCCTTTGTGGGCTACGGCGAAGAAGCAGACCACACCGTCCTCGAGCTCACCTACAACTGGGGCAAAGAGCAATACGAGCTGGGCGATGCCTACGGTCACATTGCGATCGGCGTCGACGACATTTACGCCACCTGCGAAGCGATTCGCGCCAGAGGCGGCAAAATTAGCCGCGAGCCCGGCCCCATGAAACATGGCAGCACCGTGATTGCCTTTGTTGAAGATCCCGATGGCTACAAAGTCGAATTAATTCAAACCGGGACTTCTGGCGCCAGCGCCCAGCCCGCCGCCTAAGCTTTGAGTCGCGATCGCCAGCCTCAGCCCACCTGAGATAGTGGAACCGGAGCGATCGCTCGCCCACCCGTCAGTTTTAGAGTTTCCATGCAGCCCACCGACCCCAATCGTTTTACAGACCAAGCCTGGGATGCGATCGTCGAATCGCAAACTGTGGCTCGCCAACTGCGGCAACAGCAGCTGGAAGTGGAGCACGTCCTCCTGGCCTTGCTCGATCAGGAGTCGGGGGTAGCTGCAGAAATTTTGGCGAAAGCAGGGGTGGCAGTTGCCAACCTGCGGCAACCCCTCGAAGACTTTGCACGACGGCAGCCTCGCAATGCCTCGGGTACGCAGCTCTACCTAGGACGCGGCCTCGATCGCCTGCTGGACTTAGCAGAACGGGCGCGAGAACTCTGGCAAGACGAGTTCATCGGCGTTGAGCATTTGCTGATGGGCTTCGTGGAGGACGATCGCATCGGTCGTCGCTTGGCGCAGGGTCTCAAACTCGATGCCAAAACACTCGAGACAACGATTCAAGCGTTGCGATCGCCCGCTGCCGATGAGGCTGAAGCAGAAGAGAGCGAACCCAGCTATCCCTTCCTCAGCAAGTACGGTCGCGATCTGACAGCGCTGGCGGAACAGGAAAAACTCGATCCGGTGATTGGCCGTGATCTGGAAATTCGTCGCGTCATTCAAGTGCTATCGCGGCGCAGTAAGAACAATCCCGTCCTGATTGGTGAACCGGGTGTCGGCAAAACTGCGATCGCCGAAGGCTTGGCCCAGCGGATTGTTGCCGGTGAAGTACCGGATTCGCTCAAGCAACGGCGGCTGATCAGCCTCGATATGGGTTCCCTGATTGCTGGTGCCAAATATCGCGGTGAGTTCGAGGAGCGGCTGCGGGCAGTTCTGCACGAGGTCACCCACTCCGATGGCCAAATGGTGCTGTTCATCGACGAGCTACACACCGTCGTCGGAGCTGGGGCAGGTCAGCAAGGCAGCGCCATGGATGCGGGCAACCTGCTCAAGCCGATGCTGGCGCGGGGCGAATTGCGCTGCATTGGCGCGACAACGACCGATGAATATCGCCGCACGATCGAGAAGGATCCAGCCCTCGAACGACGCTTCCAACAGGTCT
Organism: Synechococcus elongatus PCC 6301; assembly: GCF_000010065.1. NCBI lineage: Bacteria > Bacillati > Cyanobacteriota > Cyanophyceae > Synechococcales > Synechococcaceae > Synechococcus > Synechococcus elongatus. The sequence goes on from NC_006576.1 coordinate 991,937, forward strand.
ACGTCAGCCAGCCCAGCGTCGAAGACACGATCGCAATTCTGCGCGGCCTCAAGGAACGCTACGAGGGCCACCACGGCGTCAAGATTACCGACGGCGCTCTGATGGCAGCGGCTAAACTCTCCCATCGCTACATCAGCGATCGCTTCTTGCCCGATAAAGCGATCGACCTGATCGACGAAGCCTCAGCGCAACTGAAGATGGAGATCACCTCCAAACCCAGCGAGCTGGAGGATTTGGAACGACGGCTCCTGCAACTGGAAATGGAGCAACTGTCACTTAGCGGCGAGAACGGACAGGCCAGCGTTCACAGCGATCGCCTTCAGCAAATCCAGACTGAGCTGCAAACGCTGCAAGAACAGCAAGCCCGACTCAATCAACAGTGGCAGCAGGAAAAGCAACTACTGGAAGAACTCGGCCGCCTGCAGGAGGAAGAAGAAACCCTACGTCAGCAGGTTAATCAGGCCGAACGCGAGCATGACCTCAACAAAGGTGCTGAGCTGAAATTTGGGCAACTGGAAGCCCTGCAACAACAGCGGCAGGCGATCGAGGAGCAGATTCAAGCCCTGCACGCCAATGGGCAAACCTTGCTGCGCGAGCAGGTAGAAGAAGCCGATATTGCCGAAATCGTGGCGCGTTGGACCAATATTCCGGTGCAACGTTTGCTGGAGTCGGAGCGCCAGAAGCTGCTCCAGCTCGAAAGTTTCTTGCACCAACGGGTGATCGGCCAAGATGAAGCGGTCGTCGCCGTCGCTGCGGCGATTCGGCGAGCACGAGCGGGGATGAAAGATCCCAGCCGCCCGATCGGGTCGTTCCTGTTCTTGGGGCCCACGGGTGTCGGTAAAACCGAGCTAGCTCGCGCCCTCGCCAACTGTCTGTTCGATGCCGAAGATGCGCTGATTCGCTTCGACATGTCGGAGTACATGGAGAAGAATTCGATCTCGCGCCTGATTGGGGCGCCCCCCGGCTACATCGGCTACGAAGAAGGCGGGCAGCTCTCAGAAGCCATCCGGCGCCATCCCTACGCGGTAGTGTTGTTCGACGAAGTCGAGAAAGCGCATCCCGATGTGTTTAACCTACTGCTGCAGGTGCTCGACGATGGCCGGATCACCGACTCGCAAGGCCGCACCATCGACTTCTGCAACGCCGTGATTGTGATGACCAGCAACATTGGCAGCCAGTTCATCCTGGAGATGGGTGAAGAGGAAGCCAGCCTCGACGCGGTGGAGCTGAAAGTGCTGGGAGCGCTGCGGCAACATTTCCGGCCAGAATTTCTCAACCGGATCGACGACACAATCCTGTTCCAACCGCTTTCTCGCGGACAGTTGCAGCAGATTGTGGACATCCAATTGCAGCGGCTCAAACGACTGCTGGCGGAGCAGGCGATCGCTCTCAACGTCACACCAGCAGCGGCAGCCAATCTGGCCGATCGCGGCTACGACCCCGTCTACGGCGCACGCCCCCTGAAGCGGGCAATCCAGCGGCTAATCGAAAATCCCGTCGCTTCACTGATTCTTGAACAGCAATTTGACGCCGGTGATGCACTGATCGTCGATGTCGATGCCGAGGGACAGCTGCAATTTCAAGTCAGTAAACCCGTTACAGCCACTGTTGTCGAGCCGGATGACAGCCCTGCGATCGCAGTGGAAGCCATTCCCTCTTAGGGTGTTTTCCGTTATTCTAGATCCTCGGGTGTTTGTCGGTTTTACCGGCATCCTCGCCGCTGAACTGCCAGCCGGATGCGATCGCATCCGCAAGAGGACCTTCTGTGAGCAAAAACAACGCAGCCGAAAAAGTACGGAAGAGCAACGTTCCTGACGAAGCTTCTTCTGGTCTCAATCTGGTGAGTTTCCTACAAGAAACTCGGGCCGAACTGAGTAAAGTCGTCTGGCCATCGCGACAGCAACTCATTAGTGAGTCTGCTGCCGTTCTGCTAATGGTCAGTCTCTCGGCAACGTTGATCTACCTGATCAACGAACTGTTCAGTTGGGCGTCTAGTCGCGTATTTGGGTGAACTTCACTGTGACCGACCAATACGAAGAGCAGTTGCTCTCCGCAGATGACAGCGTTGCCAGTGAGAAGGCTCGCTGGTACGCCGTTCAAGTGGCCTCAGGTTGCGAAAAACGCGTCAAAGCCACGCTTGAGCAACGGGTACAGACCCTTGATGCGGCTAATCGCATCCTTCAGGTCGAAATCCCCGAAACGCCAATCGTCAAGCTCAAGAAGGATGGCAGTCGTCAATCGGCTGAAGAAAAAGTCTTTCCAGGCTATGTGCTAGTGCGCATGATCCTAGATGACGACGCTTGGCAGATTGTCCGAAACACTCCTCACGTGATCAACTTCGTCGGCGCCGAGCAGAAGCGCCCGTACGGTCGGGGGCGCGGCCACGTCAAGCCGATGCCACTCAGTCCAGGCGAAGTTGGTCGCATTTTCAAGCGGGCTCAAGAGCAAAAACCCACAGTCAAAATCGACCTTGCCGAAGGCGATCAGATTTTGGTGCTCTCCGGTCCGTTCAAAGACTTCGAAGGCACTGTGATCGAGGTCAGTCCAGAACGCAGCAAGCTCAAAGCTCTGCTGTCCATTTTTGGACGCGACACGCCAGTGGAATTGGAGTTTAACCAGGTTCAGAAGCAGAACTAGTTCTCAGATGGCAAAAAAAGTCGTTGCACTGATTAAGTTAGCCTTGCCCGCTGGCAAAGCTAACCCGGCGCCTCCCGTGGGTCCTGCCCTGGGTCAGCACGGCGTCAACATCATGGCCTTCTGTAAGGAGTACAACGCCCGGACCCAAGACAAAGTTGGCTTGGTCATTCCGGTCGAAATCTCCGTTTTTGAAGACCGCAGTTTCACCTTCATTCTCAAAACCCCGCCCGCTTCGGTGTTGATCGCCAAAGCTGCTGGGATTGAGCGTGGTTCGGGTAACCCCAACAAAACCAAAGTCGGCAAAATCACGACCGCGCAACTGCGCGAGATTGCTGAAACCAAACTGCCGGACTTCAACACCAAAAACGTTGAAGCCGCCATGCGCATCGTCGAAGGCACTGCCCGCAACATGGGTGTCACGATCGCCGACTAGGGTCGGGATTCCTGTCGTTCATTTTCAAAAAGGAGTGGGGAGAGGTCAGCCCTCGCTAACACCCCGAAAACACCATGACTCGTAAAGTTTCTCGTCGTCTGCAAGAGCTGCAGAAGAAAGTTGAAGATCGAGCCTACGAGCCTCTTGCGGCTCTGAACCTGCTCAAGGAAACGGCGACTGCCAAGTTTCCGGAGTCGGCAGAAGCTCACATCCGTCTCGGCATCGATCCCAAGTACACTGACCAACAGCTGCGGACAACCGTTGCGCTGCCCAAAGGCACCGGTCAAACCATCCGCGTTGCTGTCATTGCCCGGGGTGAAAAGGTCGCTGAAGCCAAGGCTGCAGGCGCTGACATTGCCGGTTCTGAAGAACTGATCGAAGAAATCAGCAAAGGCTTCTTGGACTTTGACTTGCTGATCGCCACACCCGATGTGATGCCCCAAGTGGCTAAACTCGGTCGGCAACTTGGTCCCCGCGGTCTGATGCCCTCGCCCAAAGGTGGCACAGTCACTTTTGATCTTGAACAGGCCGTTAACGAGTTCAAAGCTGGTAAGCTGGAATTTCGTGCCGATCGCACCGGGATTGTGCACGTCCTGTTCGGTAAAGCCTCCTTTTCGGCAGATGACCTCTTGGCTAACCTTAAAGCCCTGCAGGAAACCATCGACCGGAACCGTCCTTCGGGCGCTAAAGGCCGTTACTGGCGGAGCGTTTACATTTCGGCAACCATGGGACCCGCCATCGAAGTCGACATCAACGCCCTGCGCGACCCGAAGCTGGCTGAAGCCTAAACAGGGTTTAACACTCATTTCTGAGTTAAGAGTATTGCTCAACCGTTGTAACTAAATAGCATTACCAGAGACAGCAGGTGTTGCACCGCAACTGAAGCATCCTGCCGAGGTAGTCCCCACAGTCTTCGTACTGTTGATCTATTTCGCTCTGGCAACCGAATTTGCCGGAGCTTTTTTGTTGCAAGAGCAAGATTCCATTCCGATTCCCGCCCAGGAGGTGAGATAAAGATGGGAAGAACGCTAGCCAATAAGCAAGACATCGTCACTGAGCTCAAAGGGCTTGTTGATGAGGCGCAAATGGCGTTTGTCGTCGACTACCAAGGCCTGACGGTCGCTGAAATCACCGATCTCCGCAATCGTCTGGAAGCCAGCAACTCTGTCTGCAAGGTGACCAAAAACACCTTGATGCGTCGCGCGATCGCTGATGCCGACGACTGGCAGCCTCTAACCGAATTGCTCAAAGGCACTAACGCCTTTGTGCTGGTCAAAGATGACCCGGGCAGTGCCATTAAGGCCTACCAAGCGTTCCAGAAAGACACCAAGAAGACTGAACTTCGCGGTGGTCTACTGGAAGGCCGTCTGCTCAGCAGTGATGAGCTGAAAGCCATTGGCGATCTGCCGTCCAAGGAAGTCCTGATTGCGCAAATTGCTGGCGCAATCAACGGTGTAGCAACCAAGCTCGCCGTGGGCATCAAAGAAGTCCCGAATTCTTTGGCACGCGGTATCAAAGCCGTTTCCGAACAAACCGACGCGTAATTGCTGCGCTGGTTTGTGTCTGATTGTTGTCCAAACTGATTCCAACGGAGTGCGAAAGCATGTCTGCTAAAACCGACGAAATTCTCGAATCTTTGAAAACCTTGACCCTGCTGGAAGCAGCAGAACTGGTCAAGCAAATTGAAGAAGCCTTCGGCGTGAGCGCTGCTGCTCCTGTCGGTGGTGTTGTGGTAGCTGCCGCTGCTGGCGCTGCTGCTGAAGCCGTCGAAGAGAAGACCGAATTTGACGTTGTCCTGGAAGAAGTTCCGGCCGACAAGAAGATCGCTGTCTTGAAAGTCGTCCGCGGTATCACCGGCTTGGGCCTGAAAGAAGCCAAAGACTTGGTGGAAGCAGCTCCCAAACCGATCAAAGAAGGTGTGTCCAAAGACGACGCCGAAGCAGCCAAGAAAGAGCTGGAAGAAGCCGGCGCCAAAGTCAGCGTCAAGTAGTTCGAGTAGCTTGAAGGCAGGACTCTCTGTCTTCAAGCCGTTTTACTCAACTTCTGCACAAAAGAAAGGGACTTGGTTTTCCAAGTCCCTTTTTGATTGGATTGTTACTGGCAGGGCGTTGCGTGTGAAAAACGAGAATTCACACCAGCCTAAAAATATCTCTGAATAGGAAAAACCTCCGGGCGTCTTTCCGTGTTTCGACTCCGGAGGCTTATTCCTTTCACTCCTCACCTGCGCTAATACTAGCGGGTGACTGTCGAGCTGGCAAGCTTTGACTATGCCGGTTAGCTAATTGTCCTACTCAGCGACCAAACTCGACTCTGCCGTTGAGTCCCCCTTGCTGGCTGAGGTGGGTTTGCCACTGTTCCGCTAGGCTGCGGTTGCGGAAGGGGCCGAGTGCCACTTCGCGCGGCCCCCGCTCAAAAATATTGCTGGCGGGAACTCCCAGTTGTTGAATCCGCTGAATTAAGGCCTGAGGGCTACCGGCGGTGACCGGCACAATCACCAGAAAGGCATCGCTGCTGAGTTGTCCATTCCGGCTGATGGTGAAGCGATCGGGATTACTGGCGGTGCTGGGCGTTGCAGTCGGTGCAGGGGTCGGCGATCGCAAGGGACGAAGGGAGGGAGTCGGGGCTGGCGTGACAGGTGTGGGTTGCTGGGCTGCTGGAAAATTGGGCGATCGCAAAGGGAGGGTGGCTGCGGGAGCCGGTGTGATCGGCATCGCTGGACGAGTGGCTGGGCTCGGGCTGAGGTTCGGCTGATCGAGGCGCACCACGGGAATCGGAATCGGTTGCTGATCTCCCACACTAGGCAGCGCTGACGGAGTGAGCGGCCGCAAAGCGGCAGAGGGGGTCTGCTGAGGGGCGATCGCTACCAAATTAGGATTGCTGGCACTGTAGGCCGCCAGGGTCTGATCGGCGGAGAAGTAGTAGTGTCCGAGAGGTTGTCCTTCGTAGGTGCGGCGGGCCAGTTTCCAGTTGGGAAGTAGGTCGACCTTGAGAAAGTCACGCACTAGGCGGCGCGTAGTACCTAGGGGAATGGTAGGGCTGCGACCATCAAAAGGCACTGCCACGAGCAGCGCTTGGGACTCTTGGGTACGGACTTCGAGACGGTAGCGCAGACCCAACTCTTCACCGCCCATGCGCAGGGAATAGCCATTGCTGTCAGTAGCGCGATCGCAAATGCCAGTGAAGTCAAAGTTGAGCAGCAGCGGCTCGACGGTACCATCGCCGCGATCGCGCCAACAGCGCTGACTGCCAATCTGTTTCTCTTCAATGACCAGCACGTCGTAGCGGTTGATGCCAAGCGGACGCAGGATGACCACGGCCTGTTGTTCTGCGATCGGCTGTTGTCCAAACAGGGCGGCTTGGGCAGGGGGGACGGGGACGGCTGCCAACCCTCCAGCAGTCAGTAGGGCAGCGGTGATGAGTGGATAACGACGCATTGGAAGAGCCTCCGGGCCATTCGCAGACAAGTTTTAGCAGATTGTGAAAGCAGACTGCTAGGATACGCCTGCAAAAAGGAGGGAGTCTGTTGTGGATTGGCTACTGGCCGGTTGGCCAACCCCGCTACTAGAAATTGCGATCGCGGCCGCGATCGTCCACTGTGCAGCGGGTCTCTGGGCTACGGCGATCGCCACACGCAAAGGCCACAGAGCAGGTCAGTGGCTACTGATCGGCTTGATTGGCGGCAGTTTTGCAGTCTTGCTCAGCCGCCGCCTGAGCGATCGCACAAATCCTTAGCCTTGACGAGCGCTCAGACCCCGACGAACGAAATTAGGCTGGGCAAAAGCCGCTTGATGAATGTCGCGATTGTAAATTTCGACTTGCGGCTCAATCGCAGCAAGGCGATCGCTCTGAGGTTTCTGGAATTGTCCCGGCGTATCACTAGCGTAGAGCCAGCTCCACCAGCCGCTCGGATACATCGGCACCCAGCCGTAGTAGGGCTTCGCCTCAGCGAACACGGCTGAGAGCGTTTCAATCATCTCCAGGTGAACCGCGAGGAAGCTATCGGGCGACTCGGCTTGGCTGGCAAAGACCCCACCCGGTTTAAGGACGCGGCGGCAATTTTCGTAGAACTCGCGGTTAAACAGACCAGCAGCAGGGCCGGCCGGATCGGAGCCATCGACGAGAATAACGTCGTAGCTGGCGTCGGGCGCAGTCTGGACAAAGGCGATGCCATCGCCAATTTTGACGTTGAGGCGCGGGTCTGCCCAAGCAGTGCCGATCGCCCCCAAATATTCCTGAGACAACTCGACGACGCGGCCATCAATTTCGACGAGATCGACTTGCTCAACCTCGGCATAGCGCAAAACTTCACGGACGGTGCCACCATCGCCACCACCAATCACGAGCACGCGCGCAATGCTGGCAGCCGTCGTCAGGGGTGGATGGACGAGATATTCGTGGTAGCAAACCTCACAGCGCTCAGCCGTCATCCAGCAGTCGTCGAGCAGCAAACCCCGTCCGTAGTGCTCGGTATCGACGATCGTGATTTTTTGAAAGGGACTGGTTTCTTCCCAGAGGATTTGCCCCCGCAGACCGTAGCGAACGCGATCTTCAAAGACTTCGTCAATCCAAACGGGTGCGTCAGCGCTCACAACAATCCCTCGGGGCAGCAGTAGGTCAGCCCTCTATTGTACGAGGCGCATTATGACTCGACGGGTGATGCAGCCAACGCGGGCGATCGCCCGCTGCTGAAGTCGGTCAACCGGAGCAATTGAATGCGATCGCTCGTCATCGCTTGTTGGCGATCGCGATCGGTGTTGTAGCCCCAATCCGCGAGGTAAAGATCAACGCTTTCGAGCTGGGCAGCCGCTTCCAGGGCCGGTAAGCGGTCTTCGACAAAAGCAATTTGCTCAAACTCCACTTGCAGTTGAATCAGGGTTTGAGTCTTGGGGACGCCAACTTCCTTGCCGTAGATCGCCAAAGGCGGCTGAAGATTTGGAATCTGTTCCAGTAACTCGGCGATAAAGCGGCCATCTTTGGTGGAGATGATCACCCAAGGTGCGGTCTGCTGGGCCAAACGCTCCGCCACGCCGGGGTAAAAGTGATGCAGTTGCAGCCACTCCTTGCGATCGCGCTTAATCCAGCGATCGCGAACCCGATCCATTGCTTGAGAGAGTTCTGTGGTGGTTAGGCCCCAGTCTTTCAAGACGCGATCGCAGAGCTGAGGCCAGTCTGCCAACACCTCTGCATCTGCAACTTCCCTCCGTAAGGCTTGCAGCAGCACGGGCATCTCCCAACCCTGCTCAATCACGGGCCGTAGCAACCGAAAGCGATCTTCTAGACTCGGCTCAGGCACTTCCGGCCAACTGGGATCGCGATCGCAGCCCGCCTGCCAAGCCGCGAGGAAATATTCGCGCAAGCCATCACACAAAACGCCATCGAAATCTAGGGCGAGAAGGGATGCCATAACTGATTCAGAGAAGAACTGGGGCGCTAGGATTCGAACCTAGGAATGGCGGAACCAAAATCCGCTGCCTTACCGCTTGGCGACGCCCCAATGGCTGTGCCTTAACTAAATTAAAAGCCTGAAAATGCTTTGTCAAGTTTTTTCTCAAGATTTTCTGCCTGCGCTGGATGGGCAAGCAGAACAAGTAGCCGAGGGGCCCAGCATCTGACCCCTCTCGCACAGTGAAACCCTCAACGATCGCTAGCGAGATCCGAGAATTTGGCTGAGATCGCGGACGCCGCCCCGGGCCGCCGAGGTCGTCATGGCTGCGTAGGCTTGTAGCGCTTGGGAAATCGGGCGATCACGATCTTTCGGAGTCCAAGCTTGGTCACCCCGCGCTTCCATAGCAGCACGGCGGTGCGCCAGTTCTTCCTCCGAGACCGCTAGATGAATGCGGCGATTCGGGATGTCGATTTCGATGCGATCGCCCTGTTCTACCAGCGCAATGAGACCGCCTTCCGCCGCCTCCGGCGAAACATGACCGATCGAGAGGCCGGACGTACCGCCCGAGAAACGTCCATCAGTAATCAGTGCACAGGCCTTACCCAAGCCCTTCGACTTGAGGTAGCTGGTGGGGTAAAGCATTTCCTGCATACCGGGGCCACCGCGCGGACCTTCGTAGCGAATCAGAACAACATCGCCTTCCTTGACGCGCCCGTTCAGAATCCAGTTGACGGCTTCATCTTGGCTTTCGCAAACCACCGCTGGCCCCGAGAAGACAAGGATGTTTTCATCGACGCCGGCTGTTTTGACAATGCAGCCCTGCTCGGCCAAGTTGCCGTAAAGCACCGCCAGACCCCCATCTTGCGAGTAGGCGTGTTCGATGTCGCGGATACAGCCATTCTCGCGATCGAGATCCAAGGCGGTCCAGCGTTTCGACTGGCTAAAAGCTTCCTGGGTCGGTACCCCGCCCGGAGCCGCCAGATAGCGTGACTTCGCTTCCTCCGTCGCCGTTTCTCGGTTGATATCCCACTGATCGAGAGCTGCTCCCAGACTGGGGCTATGGACGGTTGGGACTTCGCGATGCAACAGCCCAGCGCGATCGAGCTCCCCGAGGATGGCGATCACACCGCCCGCTCGATGCACGTCCTCCATGTGGTACTTCTGCGTCGAGGGCGCGACCTTGCAGAGGTTAGGGATTTTGCGCGAGAGGCGATCGATGTCCTTCATCGTGAAGTCCACACCCGCCTCGTGAGCTGCCGCTAGTAGATGCAAGACCGTGTTGGTCGAGCCGCCCATCGCAATGTCGAGACAGATCGCGTTTTCAAAGGCCTTGAAGCTGGCGATGCTGCGGGGTAAGACCGACTCGTCATCCTGCTCGTAGTACTGTTTCGCTAGTTTGACTGCCAAACGACCCGCTTCGAGGAACAGCTCTTTGCGATCGCCGTGGGTTGCCAGCAACGAACCATTGCCCGGCAGACTCAAGCCCAGCGCTTCCGTCAGACAGTTCATCGAGTTAGCCGTGAACATGCCCGAGCAAGAGCCACAGGTGGGGCAGGCCGATCGCTCAATCGTGGCCACATCTTCATCAGACTCGCGATCATCGGCGGCGACAACCATGGCATCGACCAAGTCGAGGTGGCGCTCTTCACCATTGAGGATGACTTTGCCCGCTTCCATCGGGCCACCGGAGACAAACACGGCGGGAATATTGAGCCGCAGCGCCGCCATCAGCATCCCCGGCGTGATCTTGTCGCAGTTGGAAATGCAGACCAGCGCATCAGCACAATGGGCGTTGACCATGTACTCAACCGAGTCGGCGATCAAGTCCCGCGATGGTAAAGAGTAGAGCATACCGCCGTGGCCCATGGCGATGCCGTCATCGACCGCGATTGTGTTGAATTCCTTGGCGACACCACCGGCTCGCTCAATCTCCCGCGCCACCAGTTGACCCAAGTCCTTGAGGTGGACGTGCCCCGGCACAAACTGGGTGAAGGAGTTCGCGACCGCAATGATCGGCTTTTCAAAGTCCTCGTCCTTCATACCCGTGGCACGCCAAAGTGCTCGGGCGCCAGCCATGTTACGGCCGTAAGTCGTTGTGCGCGATCGGTACTGAGGCATGGTGAGTGTTTCGGCGTCGTCTTCTAACCGAATTATCTGAGCAAATGCCCCCAGCTGGGTCAGACTCGGACTTCAGCGATCGCAATTGCGACAATAGACAACGACCAAGGACCCCAGCAGCGGCAGTACTTTTGAGGGCGATCGCAGCAACTGAGGTCAGGCTTAATCAACAGGCGTTAGGCCGGAAAAATCCGCAGACGCCGGTTCGGTTCTTCGCCAAAGCTGGCGGATTTGAGGCGGTAATGCTCCACCAGTTCGTGCTGCATTTTCCGCACGATCGCCGATCGCGGCAGTAGTTCCACTGGCTGGCCTTTCGGCAGCACGATTTGCTCGACTGCTAGCCGTGCCTCTTCCAGCGCCTCAATCTCATCGTTTTTACCCGCCTTCGTGAACAGCTCTAAGTTGACTGTTTCCGGCTCATCTAACTGCTCTTGATTGAGGAGCCGGCGCAGTGCTCGCACAATCTGCGGCATCGTGTTGGACTTGATCACATGGATCGGCACATGGTGGTTGCGAGCCACATGACGCAGCTTCGACTGGCCTTTGAGTTGCCCCGCCAGCGCCAAAACCACATCGGCATCTGCCAAATCTTTGGTCAGCAAGACCGGCAGTTGCAGCGTGTCGATCACCTGCTCAAGGTAGTGGCGACTGACTGCGTAGGGGTAGACATGCAGCGGTAGCTCTTCGCCATTGGGACCGACTGGACGGGCTACATCGGTCGCCAATGCCTGCTCAAAGGCTACCTCTGGGTCACGCAGATCTTCCCGCGTTGTCGGCACATCTAGTACCGGCGGTAGTGGCCGCATCCGTCCCGACGATCGCCAGCCGCGATCGCTGGTGTGGCTCCAAGTCTGCTGCGTGACGGAGGCCGGTTGCTTGGGCGCATCTTTGAAAGCCGGCGCAATTAGGACGCGGCCATCTTCCGAGAGCGTCCGTACCTGTGGATTGGGCTGACCTTGGCGCAGCAGTAGACCGACGGTGTTCGCCACATCTTCGTGCACGACCCAGCGGTAGCGCTCCAGCATTTCCACCGCAATTTCGAAGGTGGGCGGCGCTTTACGCTCCAGCACCGTTTTCTGGCTACCACGACGACGGGCTTCATCATCACCCAGCGTTACAGATTGAATGCCTCCGACCAAATCTGACAGCGTCGGGTTTTTGATCAGGTTTTCGATCTGGTTGCCGTGCGCCGTCCCGACCAGTTGAACGCCCCGTTCTGCGATCGTCCGTGCGGCGAGGGCTTCCAGTTCTGTACCGATTTCATCAATGATGATCACCTCGGGCATGTGGTTCTCCACCGCCTCGATCATCACTTGGTGCTGTAGCTCTGGCCGCGCTACTTGTAGCCGCCGCGCCCGCCCGATCGCCGGATGAGGAATGTCGCCATCGCCAGCAATTTCGTTGGAGGTGTCGATGATCACGACCCGCTTGAGTAGGTCATCGGCCAGCACCCGTGCCACTTCCCGCAGGGCAGTGGTTTTCCCAACGTCGGGACGACCTAGGAATAGCAGCGATTGCCCTGTTTCTACCAAGTCGCGGATCATGCCGACGGTGCCAAAGACAGCACGACCCACTCGACAGGTGAGACCAATCACTTCGCCTTTGCGGTTGCGGATGGCACCTATCCGGTGCAGGGTACGCTCGATTCCCGCCCGATTATCGGCACCAAAATCACCGACCCGAGCAGCGCAATAGGCCAAGTCTTCACGGCTGACTGGCGTTTCCGACAGGTATTCTGCGCCCTCGGGAAAACGCGCCTCAGGGAAGCGCCCTAGGTCAAGCACCACCTCTACCAAGCGGTCTTTTTGGGGATGGCGCAGCAGCTGATCCCGGAGCTGGGGCGGCAGAATTTCCAGCAGTTCATCGAGGTTATCGACGACTGTCTTTTCGCGCACGGCTGCGAGTTCAGGCGTCAGTGTCTCGGAGGCAAGCGTCTCAGACATCAGGGGGTTCGTAGGAGGAAGGCCGGAATCGATCGCGTTGCACCACCCACCGCTTGTTTGAGCGGCCCCACCAAGGCGATCGCCGTTGTCACTGCGGCTTGCAGAACTTCGGGATGGGCTTCGAGGGATCGCTGCTGTTCTGCCAAAGGCTCTAGCAACTCAGCTAACGGTGTGCGTGCTGCTCCACCGCAGGCGATCCCCGCGACAAAGCGAGAAACCTGGGGTGCTAACAGCTTTAGCTCTTGCAGCTTAGCGACAGTGTGGGCATTGGTGCCGCCCGCTAGCTGCACATGGCCCGGTGGCCCCTCTGTCAGCATGGCTTGAGCGAAGCGCACAGCCGCATGGGTAGTACCGGCTCCAATATCACCGCTCATCGGGCGGCCGTCCGTCTGCCAAATCACGGTTTCAACCGTGTTGCCCACGAGTTCTTGCAAATCCCAGAGGTAGGCGATCGCCTCGGGATGAGCCGGACAACTGATCGCGATCGCCTGCAGTTGGGGCAGCCACGGTTGTAGTTGCTGCCAAAGCTGCTGAAATTCTTTTTGATGCCCGACTTGGGTATGGATCTCGATCGCGTTGATCCCTAAGTCCAGTAATTCCGGCAAGAGAGCCGCAGCATCGACTTGCCAAGCCTGCGCTTCAATTAGCCCGAGCGGGCAGATCGGTAGACAGCGCCCACAGCCATAGCAGCGATCGCGTTGCACGCCAGTGGAAGTAATTGCATCGGTCGGACAGACCCGCTCGCAGGGTCTGGGGCAATCCGTGGGGCAGCGATCGGGATCAAACCAAGCGCGGGGGAAATGCAGATCCTCGCCGTCGTTAAGGCTGACCATCAGCCAGGGGCGATCGCGTCCTGTTAGACGTTCATAGGCTGCGAGTCCTGCCAGCGCTGACCGCACCACAGCCGGCTCCGCCGCCACATCGACACAATCGGCACCGGCAAGGGCATAGGTCAGAGCAAGGTTACGGATCACTGGCAAGTGCTGGTAGCTTGCGCCACAGATCAGCTTGAACCAGTGACCCGCTTGTAGAGCTTCGAGGGGGAATGAGGCACTCACCCCTCAATGCTATCGACTTACCGGCTGGAGGTGTTGCTCGAAGCGAGCGCGGTAATCGCTCTTCATTTTGACGCCGCGAATCTCATCGACTTTGGCCTTGTCTTTGAACAGCTGCAGGGTTGGTGTCCCAACCACACCAGCAGACTGGGCAATTTCCGGATCAGCATCAATGTCGATCAGCACGTAGTGCAGGCGATCGGAGAACTCTTCCGCCACTTTGCGTAGGATCGGCTTTAGCGTCCGGCAAGGGCCACAGGTTGGCGCCGTGTAGAGCACCGCCAAGAGGCGATCGGACTCATGGTAGAGCTTGCGCAGGGCATAGCTGCCTTCGTGGTAGACCGACGTAGGGTCAAATTCAGAGGCTTCCGGCTGACTGGCAGCAGGCGTTGCTGCAGCCTTGGTCTCTGGCTCTGCCGCTGCAGCTTCCTGCTTGTATTCCTGCAGCAAGTTATGAGCCGACAGGTAGCGTTCCGCCAGCAGTGCTGCCGCACAACCCGTTCCTGCGGCTGTAATTGCTTGGCGATATTCGTGATCCTGCACATCGCTCGCAGCAAACACGCCTTCCAGCGAGGTTTCTACGGAATCAGGCTTGGTGCGAATGTAGCCGGTTCCATCCAGCTCAATTTGGCCTTCGAACAGTTTTGTATTCGGGGTGTGACCGATCGCGTAGAACAATCCTTGGGCCGCGATCGCTTTTTCTTCACCAGTTTGATTATTGCGAACGCGCACTGCCTCTAGCAGCGTATTGCCCACTGCTTCGATCGCTTCGGTATGCCAGTGGACGGTGACGTTGGGATGGGCTAGCACGCGATCTTGCATCGCTTTACTCGCTCGCATGCGATCGCTGCGCACCAACAAGTGAACATGCTTAGCGTATTTGGTCAGATAGACCGCTTCTTCCGCCGCCGTATCGCCACCGCCAATGACTACCAGTTCACCATCACGGAAGATCGGCGCAGCTCCGTCACAAATCGCGCAGGCAGAAATGCCGTTGTTCCAGAGGCGGTCTTCGCCGGGTAGAGACAGACGCCGGGCCGTCGCTCCCGTGGCGATGATCACGCTGTGGGCCAGCACCTCCCGCTCTTGGGAACGAATCCGAAACGGACGCTGACTGAGGTCGGCGCTGATCACGTCTTCGGTGTAGAGTTCTGCACCCCAGCGCACAGCTTGAGCCCGCATCCGCTCCATCAGCTCAGGGCCGGTGATGCCCTCTGGGAACCCCGGAAAGTTTTCCACCTCGGTTGTCGTCATCAACTGACCACCGGGCAAGCCACCCAGCTGATAGCCCTCGAACATCAAGGGCTTGAGATTAGCGCGAGCTGCGTAGATTGCCGCAGTCAACCCTGCCGGACCCGAACCAATAATGACCACGTTTTCAACGCCAGTCATGACATCCCCCCAAAGTCATAATGACTACATATTAGAGGATTGTTCGGGTCTACGGGGGCTTATTGTTGGGCGCGATACTCATCGGCGCTCAGGGTGCGCCACTGGGACTCGGGCAGAATTTCCAGCACGGTTTCGTGGAAATCGCAGAGGGTAGGGCGGTGACCCACACTGACGTAGCTGATTCCCAGATTGCGCAGCAGCGTGTAAACCCGATGTTCATTGGCAACGTCGAGGGCGCTGGTGCCTTCGTCGAGGATGGCAAACTTGGGACGGCTGAGCACGATTCGGGCAAAGGCCAAGCGCTGCTGCTCCCCGAGCGAGAAGACACTGCTCCAGTCTTCAAGGGCATCAAAGCCTTCGGGGCGATCGTCGAGGATGTAACGGAGATTGACCCGTTCCAGCGCATCCAGCAATTCCGCATCGCTGAAGCGGCCCGGTGCATGGGGATAGACCAGCTGCGACCGCAGGTTCCCCAGCAGCATGTAGGGGCGCTGGGGCAGGAAGAGAATATCCTGCGTAGATGGCCGTTCAATCTGACCTTGGCCACTATTCCAGAGACCGGCGATCGCTCGCAGCAGCGAAGTTTTGCCAAAGCCACTGGGACCGACGATCAGCAAGGCTTCTTGGTCGGCCAAGCTGAGGTTCAAATCCTTGACCAAGACTTTGCGATAGTCCGGCGTTTCCAAGATGACATCGACGAGCCGCAGCAACGGGCCGTATTCAGTACTGATCTGAGGACGATTGCGATCGGTTTCGGTGCGCTCCACCGTCCGCATCACCTGTTCAAAGGAACCAAGACGATTGACCCCAGCGGCGAAACGCGAAATTTCCTGAATCTGGTAGGTGATGATCGACAGCGCTCCCAAAATTTGCGAGAAAGCCAGAATTGACTGGGAGATCACGCCGAAATCCTGCTGGCCGCTGAAGTAAAGCGGCACCACAATCAGGTAGGGCGGAATTCGCGAGAAGTAGTCGTAGAAGCGCTGATAGACCGAAAGGATGGTATTCCAGATGATCAAGCGATCGAAGTTCAGCAGGACTTGGCCAAAGCGATCGCGGACTTGGCGGCGTTCTTGAGCTTCCCCTTGATAAAAGGCGATCGTTTCGGCGTTATCCCGCACATGCACCATGCCGTACCGGAAGTTCGCTTCAAGACGCAGTTGATCAAAGTTGATCCGAATTAGTTTGGTCCCGGCCAAGACTGAGATTGCCGTCCCAATCACGGCGTAGGCGAGCAGTCCTAGCGTCAACTGCTTGGAAACCGTCCAGAGAATCGCCGTGAAGCTAATCAGTGTTAGGACTGCATCAAAGACTTGAATCAAGAACGACAGGGTTGTGTCGGTAAAAGCTTTGACGTCCTCAGTGATCCGCTGGTCTGGGTTGTCGACTGCCGTATCAGCCGAGTTGGAATCGAGACGATAGTAGACCCGATTGCCAAAATAGCGGCGCAGAAAATCATCGGTGAGCCATTCCCGCCAGAGCAGCCCCAGCTTCAGTGGCAGATAACTGAGTGCCCCTCGCACGGGCAGGGCAATCACTAGCGTCAGCACATAAATACCAAGGAACTGCCAGAAGCTGGCTTGTTCTTTGGCGACGAGGCTGTTTTCCAGCACCCGAGCGATAAAAGTGATACCAACGTTGATGCCATTGATGGCAAACAACAGAAAGATGAGTCCACCCAACATCAGCCAGGGCAACCAGCGGTGCCGAATCTTGCGCCAAAAGGCGGCAAAGACTCCGGCACCAACTAGAAAAATCAGGGCGCAGATACCCAAAAAGGGCGATTGGAGCCAGGCATCAACCTGCTGCACCAGCCCCTTGGCCACCAGATCAACGAATTGAGCCGGTAAAACGGCTGCCCCCAGCTTGGTGACCCCCACTAAGGCAAAGAAGGTCAGGCTGACCACGTCCATCAGCAGGGCGATCAGCAGCCCAGAAAATGCCCAGAGACTATTTTTCTCCAGCGGATAGAAGTAGGGCTGAGCAATCTGGATAAAGCTGTCCCAGAGCTTTTTATCAAAGCGAAAGCGATTGATTTCAGGAGGAGATGCCGTCATAACAAGCCAAGTTGAGCAGGATTACGAACAGACCGTGACGAACAGTTGGAGCAGCCAAGCCTGCTCACCATCATCCGCCCACTCCAGCATTAATTCTTCATTGGGGCTCAGCGATCGCTGTAGCGGTTCCAGCCGTGCCATAAGGCGATCGAGCACGGTGCGGGGCAAATCACCGGTCGAGTTCGGCATCAAGCTGACAGTTTGGTTCTCCCAACGATAGTGATCGCGGGGCCGAGAACTGCGATGGAGATTTTGGCGATCGCCCGGAAGCCCCCAGATATCGACGGTCTGCGATCGCAACATCACCCAGCCGGCATAGCGCGCCAAGGGCGATCGCTGCAGGATAATCGCCACGCCACTGCCCACGGGCTGACGCTGGTAGTCGGCCAGAACCACGTAGATAGCCTGACGCAACTCCACCAGATCGCGCACAATCTGACAGTCCTCGGCCTGAATGCTACCGCCCACAGGTGATGACAGCACTGCCAGCGGTTCCTCGGGGGTCACATCTGCCACCTGCAACAGCCACTCAGGGTCATCGCCGGGCTGCAAGACCCAGGCTGGAGGCGTCGCGCCACTCTGTTGATGCAACTGCACGAGGTTGTGGGCACGGTGCCCGATGGGAGCTTGGGTTCCCACCAAGCTGGTCAAATCCCGGATGCCGCGCTCGGGTCGCGAAAAGGCTGTGTCTAAGCCTGGGGAGAGAGGGGTGCTGACCATGACCAACCAGAGCGCCAACAACACCGTCAGCGCGACCCGTACCCCATCTTGGCCATGCATCAACGCCGTCACTACCGGAAAGGCTGCGATCGCCAGTGCCCAGCTCCAGCGGCTGTTTTGCACCACGATCACACTGACTATCCCCAGCAGTAGGGCGATCGTAGCGGTTGGCCAATCAGCCCAAAAGAAAGCCACCGCGATCGCGGTGAGCAGCGGTTGGCGTTGACTGAGGTAGCCACCAACACTCAGGGCTAGCAGCGCCAGCAGGTAGAGGGGCGATCGCGCGAGATCTAACCCAGCAGCGATCGCAAAGACCAAACTTCCCCGCAACAGTGCCAGCAGGGACTGTTGCCAGGGCATCGCTTGGGGGTCTAGCTGCACCACACCCCTCAAGGTCAGTGGTTTTTGACGGGGCAATGCTCCGATCGCTAGGGCGAGGAGAACAAGAACAACGGCAGAGAAAGGAGGGCTGATGCCCATAGCAATCTTTGAGCGGAAGAACAGGAGCAGCCAAGCGGCCTTTCTCCAGCCTAAAGCCCCCGTTTCTGGGCCGTGCGATCGATCGACTTCCTCCAGCCAGAGTCAGCGGGTTGCAGACGGTCCACGGCAGGCGCTGCAGGCAGTCTAGTAGCGGATTTGCAGGGTGACAGAGGCCGTTACATCCTGCTCACCCCCAACGATCGGCACATTGGCGGCACTATCGGCCACCGCAGTGCGCATCTGGGGCACAGGTCCAGGCGCTGCAGCACTATTGACTTGAATCGTTTGGATCTCCTGGGCGGACAACCCTAGCGATCGCAAAACGATATCGGCTTTCTGGCGAGCATCAGCCGCCGCCTCGCGTAAGGCCGTCGCTTGAGCCGTCTCGAGTTCAGGGTCTGTAGCAACAAAGCGAATACTGTCGATACGAGTGCTCCCAGACTTAACCGCCGCATCAATCACCGAACCAGCAGCATTACTGGGGCTACGAAATTGCAGGCTGTAGGTTGCCGTAAACCCATCGGGGATTTGTTGATTGTCGCGATAGCGGTAGCGGGGGCTAAGCGTAATTCCCGTGGTGGTCAACTGTTCGACGCGGCGATCGCGCAACAGCTTGACCAAGCTATCGGCACGGCGGGAAACCTCTGCTTGTGCCGCTTCGGCTGTTGCAGCTTGGACTTCCACCCCGAGATTGACTTCCAACAGCTTGGCAGTCACGGACTCGCGGCCTTGTCCAGTCACAGTGATCAATCGTTGGGGCGATGGTTCCGTTACGGCAGGGCCGGGCAAGACTAGCAAGGCGGCGGTCGTCAGGGCCAACCAATGCCAAGGCCGTTGTTGACTCAACACCAGTTCAATTCCTGCGGCAGTACAACCGTGATCTTGACGCCGACTCAGGGCGAAACGTGCCCATTCGTTTCAAGACTTTAGCGATCGCGCCGTGCCTCCGCAGTGTCCCGTTGCCGGGCCAGCCACCAACGGCGACTTAACCAGACCAGCAGAAGGACTAACAGCAGAGCAGCAACTCCTTTGGAAACCGGGGCTAACCACTGCTCGACAAGGGCAAAGTTACGCCGAAGTTTGTAGCCGGCCAGCGTCAGCAACAGCACCCAAATCGTGGTACCGAGGGTGGAATAGATCAAAAACTCCCGCAACCGCATCCGCTCGAAGCCAGCGGGCAGCGAGATCAAGGTACGAATGCCAGGAATCAACCGCCCCCAGAACACGACTTTGCGACCATGACGGTTAAACCAACGCCGCGATCGCTGTAGTTCATGAGGGCGGATGCCCAGCCAGCGGCCATGGCGCTCCAGCCAGAGCAGAATCCGGTCTTCACCCAGCCAGCGGCCGAGGTAATACCAAGGCAAAGCCCCCACCATTGTGCCGACGACACCGGCCACGATCGCAGGGAATAAAGCCAATTGACCTTGAGCAGCGGAATAGCCGGCCAAAGGCATGATCAGTTCCGACGGGATCGGGGGAAAGAGGTTTTCGAGAAACATCAGCAGACCGATGCCCCAATACCCCAATCTGTCCATCGTCATATCGATCCAGCGATCCACGATGTTTCCCCCGATTAGATGGCCAAAGGCTTAAACAGACGCCGCACTCAGTCTAGGTGCCCGAGGTCCAGGAGTTGATGTAAGCCGTTTGATCCTCCGTGAGGCTATCGATAACGATGCCCATCGCCTGCAGTTTCAGGGTGGCGATCTGGCGATCGAGGTCTTCTGGAATCGAATGAATGCCCGGCTCCAACCGACCGCGGTTGGTCACCAAATGCTCAACGGCCAGCGCTTGGTTGGCAAAGCTCATGTCCATGACTGCGCTGGGGTGGCCTTCAGCAGCAGCTAGGTTGACCAAGCGGCCTTCGCCCAAGACGATCACCGACTTGCCCGAGGCAAGGCGATATTCCTCGGTGAACGGACGCACGGTGCGCACTTCACTGGACAGGGTTTTCAGACCAGCGATATCGATTTCGATGTCAAAGTGACCGCTGTTGCAGACGATCGCGCCGTCTTTCATGGCAGCGAAATGCTCGGTGCGGATCACATGTTTGTTGCCGGTAACGGTCACAAACAGATCGCCCAGGGGTGCTGCTTCGGCCATCGGCAGCACACGGAATCCATCCATCACCGCTTCGATCGCTTTGACCGGATCGATTTCGGTGACGATCACATTGGCCCCCATGCCGGCAGCCCGCATGGCTGTGCCTTTGCCGCACCAGCCGTAGCCTGCCACCACGATCGTTTTGCCCGCCAGCAAGATGTTGGTAGCGCGAATGATGCCGTCGAGGGTCGATTGACCAGTGCCGTAGCGGTTGTCAAAGAAATGCTTGGTTTCGGCATCATTGACGTTCATGGCCGGGAAGGTCAGCACGCCATCGCGCAGCATGGCACGCAGGCGCACAATTCCCGTCGTCGTTTCTTCTGTGGTACCAATCACGTCCGGCAGTTGCTGCGGCCGCTCTTGGACGAGGGTCGCCACCACATCACAGCCATCGTCGATGATCACCTGGGGCTTGTGATCGAGGGCGATTTGCACGTGGCGGTGGTAAGTCTCGTTGTCTTCCCCTTTGATTGCGAAGAGGGGAATACCGTAGTCCGCCACCAAGCCCGCCGCCACATCATCTTGAGTGGAGAGCGGGTTGCTGGCGATCAAGATTGCATCAGCACCACCAGCCTTGAGGGCGATCGCCAAGTTGGCGGTTTCCGTGGTGACGTGGCAGCAGGCGACCAGCCGAATGCCAGCCAAAGGCTTTTCAGCCGCGAAGCGATCGCGGATCAGGCGGATGACGGGCATTTCCCGAGCCGCCCATTCAATCCGTTGCTTACCCAACGGAGCAAGGCTCAAATCTTTGACTTCGTAACTGATGGGGGCGATCGTTGCTGCGGTCATACGTCATGCAATCCTAGTGCGCGGCGACGCTCGGCGCGGGGGCCAAGATCTCAATATCCCTTACACCTTATCAGCTCGGTTTCCGCGGGCTAGGCAGAGCTGCCAGAATCGGAGCAGTTAGAGGCGTTGCCATGCTGATTCTCGATCTGCAAGCGATTACAGACCTCCAATCTCAGCTCGCCGATTGGCCTGCCGCTGTGCGCGCCCTGCAGGAAATTGCCGACTGTGATGGGGCGATCGAGGATGCCGCAATTAACCTCGCCTTGCAGGCCGGATTGGAGCCCAACACGAGCGATCGCTGGTTGGAGGGTCTAGCCAAACGCTATCGCGCCCAGCTTTGTACAAGGATTGCCACGCAGCAACCTCTGAGTGATCACGATCTGCGCCCCTTGCTTGCTGCCTCAGAAGAGAGCGGTTGCCCAGAGCTATTGCGTCTCCCCGTTGCCCTTTGGGTGCGATCGCTGGGGATTGAGCGCTTTTGCGATCCACTCGCGGAAAAATTGCAGTAGTCTCTCGCAGCCTAGGAGGCGATCGCCTCACTCAGGTAGCTGGCGGTGGCTTCCACCGCTGCTACTGCATTTTCGTAGAGCATGCGGGTCGGGCCGATCAAACTGACACTGCCGACTGGCTGCTGCTCCCGACAGTAGAAGGCCGACACCAAGCTACAGCTGCGAATCGGTGCTAGAGGCAGCTCGGAGCCAATCCGCACCCGCACCTGATCAGCCGCAGGATCCGCCAGCATCAAGGGCAGCAACTGCGTCTGTTCACCTTCCAGCAACTCCAACAGCGCCTGTACCTGTTGCAGCTCGTTGAATTCTGGCTGGCGCAACAAGTCCGCTAGGCCACAGACCAGCAGGGAGGTCGCTGGGGTTGGTTGCCAGCGCTTTTCCAGATCTTGCAAGCCCTGCTGCAGAATTCCCGCCAGACTTTGCAGCTCCGATCCCAAAACAGGCCAATCCAGATTCGCTAAAGCCTGCAGCGATCGCCCTTGCAGTTCTTGATTGAGAAAATTGCTGAGCAATAGCAATTGGCGATCGAGTTGATCGGCCTCCAGATCCCGATCCAGTTCTGGCAGGGTCAGCAATGCCGACTGGGTTTCGTAGCTGTCATTGACAACAATCAGCAACACCTGATGCGGCGCGATCGCCACCAATTGCAGATGCCGCACTTGGAATTCCAAGCCCAGTGGAAAGGTGATTAGGCTGAGATAGCCGCTGAGGCTCGCCAGAATTTGGGCAGCCCCGCGTAGCAGCGCTTCGAGGCTCTGACGGCGATCGGGCAGTTGTTGACTGAGTTGTTGCTCCGTCTGACGTTGCAGAGCGCGATCGGGCTCCATTAGCTGATCGACGTAGAGGCGATAGCCGCCCTCAGAGGGAACCCGACCCGCCGAGGTGTGGGGTTGATAGAGCAAGCCTGCGCGCTCCAACACCCCCATAGCATTACGAATCGTCGCCGCACTGACGCTGAGACCGTACTGTTCCGCTAATGCCTTAGACCCGACCGGCTCCGCCGTCCGCACATAGTGGCGCACCGTGGCACTGAGAATCGTTTGTTGGCGGGCCGTAAGCCGAGACACAAGCATGAAGAGCGATTGCAGAAGAACGCAGACGAGGTTATAAAACGCTAATCAGTTACCCATTTAGTAGAGCGGTACCTGCGCATCGACTAGTCGACTGTAGGCATCAATGCCTCCCCGTAGGTTAACGACATGCTCAAAGCCTTGGGTTAGCAACCACTGACACATCTGCGCCGATCGCATGCCGTGGTGGCAGAGCACGATCGTTTCCTTGCTGCGATCGAGTTCTTGGCCAATGCGATCGACCCATTCTGCTGAGCGGCTGAGGGAATAGACGCGGAATCCTGGCAGCGATGCCAACTCCACTTCTGCCGGCTCACGCACATCAATCAGTTGCCAGTCCGGCGCGGGTTGAGCAGCCTGACGCTCCGCAAAGGTCTGGGGATCGATTTCAGTGAAGTCAGCCATGGCTTGCTCAGGAGCGATCCAAAAGGGGGACAAAAGCCAGCGCGATCGCCTGACCAGCGGCGATTGACGTTCGGTAACGAAGCGCTAGCACTCGTCGTAGTTTACCGAGAAGCCGGAGTCCGTCTGAAATAATTGAGGGCGACCTGCCGCCGCCGACCCTATGAAGCTGCGTACCTTCTACTTGGCGCTCACAGCCGTTGCTCTTAGCCTGCTGGTCAGTGGGCTAGGGCTCTTTGTTTGGCTGTGGAATGGGAGTCCTCTGCGTCTACTCAATGGCAGCCGCATCAGCGAACCGGCCGCAGCCGTGTTCGTCCCGAAGCAAGCGCCGTTGATGACCTCGCTGCTAGTGGCACCGCAACGCTTGCAGGCCCTGAGTCAGGTGGTGACACCGACGCGCCAGCGATCGCAGGTCGATCAGGAATGGCAACAGCTTCAAGAGGCTTTGCTGACGGGCTTTAAGGTCGATTTTGCTAACGATATTGCTCCTTGGTTGGGCGACGAAGTCACCTTTGCTGTCACCAGCCTCGATCGCGATCGCGACAGCAGCAATGGCCGTCAACCCGGCTATCTGGTCGCCTTCTCGACCGCAGACGGTGAACTGGCGCGGCAGGCCCTACAACGCTTCTGGCAAGATCGTGCCGCTACTGGCACGCAGCTCGTTTTTGAAACCTACAAGGGCGTCAAGCTGATCTACGGCGACTCCGCTTTGGTCGGGCGACGGGTCAAGCCCTTGGCAACTGCCGTCTTTGGCGATCGCTTCCTGCTGGCCGCCAATGATCCCAAGGTGCTGCGCGAGGCGATCAACAACGCCCAAGTTCCAGATTTGAACCTGCAGCAGTCCGAGTCCTACCAACGTGCGCTCCAGAGTCTGCAACCACGCCGCTTGGGTCTGCTCTATGCCGATCTCGATAACCTCGGCGACTGGCTGAATGAAAAGGGACTCAGCCGCAAGAGCGAGGAGAGCGATCGCCGCAACCAATTCCAGGGTCTGACGCTGTCGCTGGCACTGAATAAGGCTGGCATCCTGGCTGACACCGCTTTGATCGCCAAGGAACCGCTGCCCAGTAGCACCTTTACGAAAAGCGATCGCCCTTCGGCGGCCCTGCGCTATTTACCCGCAGACAGCCGCTTCGCTCTTGGCTCCCAGAACCTCGCAGGGGTCTGGCAGGAGCTGCAACAACGATTTGGCGACTATCCCGCTTGGCAGGAACTTCAGCAACAACTGCTCGCCACAGTTCAGCAACAGCTCGGGTTGAATCTGCAGACGGAGATCATCGACTGGATCGACGGCGACTATGCCCTTGGACAGAGCGGCGATGACTGGATTTTTGCGGTCGATCGCCGTCAGACTGCCGCTAGCAACGGCATCGAACAGTTGGATGCGATCGCCAGCGATCGCGGCTACACGCCGACCAACATCGACCTCGATGGCCACGAGATCACGGCTTGGACGCAACTGCGCACCGGCAGCAAACGCCGCAATCTCCAGATTCAAGCCACAGTACGGGGTGGCCATGGTCGCGATGGTGATTTTGAAGTGTTTGCCACCTCCCTCGATCGCCTTGCGACAGCACTCGAAGGCCGCGATTCCCTGACGACAAATCCTGACTTCCGCCAAGCCCAGCGCCAACTACCCCAACCCAATCAAGGTGTCCTCTACCTTGACTGGCAGGCCAGTGCCCTACCGCTGACGCAACGCTGGCCTGTCTTGCAGCTGATTGCCCTGCCCTTGCAACCCCTGTTGGAGCACGTGCAGGCGATCGCGATCGCCAGTCCTACCCCTCCCGAAGACAGCACTGACCTGCAGCGACTCTCAATCGAACTGCTGTTGCGGAGCTAGGCGATGGAACTCTATCTGATCCGCCATGGCATCGCCGCCGAACGGGGCACCTACGCGGATGATGACCGGCGCCCCCTGACAGCCACGGGAGAACGCCGCAGTCAACGAGTTGCCCAGCGACTGCTGTCTCTCGGTCTGCATTTCGATGTTCTGCAAACCAGTCCCCTAGTCCGCGCCCACCAAACCGCCGTCATCCTTCAACAAGAGGGGCTGGCTTCCCAAATCGCGATCGCCCCAGAATTAGCGCCCGAAGGCAGTCTGACCGCTTGGCTCCGGCGCTTACCGCCCGCCATCTCGGCTGATCAGCGCTGGGCGATCGTGGGCCATGAACCCGATCTAGGGGTCTGGGCGGAACAGCTGGTCTGGGGATCTGCCCAGGACAAGCTCGTTCTCAAGAAAGCCGGTCTGATCGGTCTGCAATTCCCAGGCGATCGCCCTGCGATCGGAGCCGGATCCCTCTTCTGGCTAACCCCCCCGCGCCTTCTCCTTTAGGGGCACCTGATCAAATTGGCGAAAGACGCGCGGCAGACCCACCATCAGGTTTCGTGCCTGTTGCGACGAAGATGCACCAGCCAGACTGATAGGGTATTCGGAAGAAAGACTGCATGGGGAAGCCCAGGATTGCTATGACTGCCGTCAGCGAGTTTCGGCCTGGCCTAGAAGGCGTGCCCGCCACACTCTCGAGCATTAGCTTTGTCGATGGCCAGCGCGGCGTCCTAGAGTATCGCGGCATCAGCATCGAGCAACTGGCGCAACAGAGCAGTTTTCTGGAAACCGCCTACCTGTTGATTTGGGGCCATCTACCAACTCAGCAGGAATTGACCGAGTTCGAGCACGAAATTCGCTACCACCGCCGCATCAAGTTCCGCATCCGGGACATGATGAAATGCTTCCCCGATAGCGGCCATCCTATGGATGCCCTGCAGGCGAGCGCCGCAGCCCTCGGGTTGTTCTATTCGCGGCGCGCCTTGGATGATCCCGAATACATTCGGGCGGCCGTTGTGCGTTTGCTAGCCAAAATTCCGACGATGGTGGCTGCCTTCCAGCTGATCCGCAAGGGTAACGACCCAATTCAGCCCCGCGATGAACTGGACTACGCCGCCAACTTTCTCTACATGCTGACGGAGCGCGAGCCCGATCCAGTCGCAGCTCGGATTTTTGATATTTGCCTCACCCTGCACGCCGAACATACGATCAACGCCTCGACCTTCTCGGCGATGGTCACAGCTTCGACCCTGACCGATCCCTACGCTGTCGTTGCTTCTGCCGTTGGCACCTTGGCTGGCCCCCTCCATGGCGGCGCCAATGAAGAAGTGCTGGACATGCTGGAGGCGATCGGTTCCGTCGAGAATGTTGAGCCCTACCTCGACCACTGCATTGCCACCAAAACGCGCATTATGGGCTTTGGGCACCGTGTCTACAAAGTCAAGGATCCGCGGGCAGTCATTCTGCAAAATCTGGCCGAGCAACTGTTCGATATCTTCGGCCATGATCCCTACTACGAAATCGCGGTCGCAGTCGAAAAGGCAGCAGCCGAGCGACTCAGCCACAAGGGCATTTACCCCAACGTCGATTTCTACTCCGGCTTGGTCTATCGCAAGCTCGGTATTCCTAGCGATCTATTCACACCGGTGTTTGCGATCGCGCGGGTTGCGGGCTGGCTCGCCCACTGGAAAGAGCAGCTGAACGAAAATCGGATCTTCCGCCCCACTCAGATCTACACGGGCAGCCACAACCTCGACTACACCCCGATCGCCGATCGGGATTTGGCGATCGAATCTGATTGAGGCTTAGGTCTTGGGATAGGCGATAGTAACGCCGTTGCCCCCGTCAGCTTGATCGGCAGCTTCAAACTTCGCGACAAGTGGATGCTCGCGTAGGAACTGCTGCACGCCTTGCCGCAGTTTGCCAGTGCCATGGCCATGGATGATCCAGATCGGTCCAATCGCTTGACGCAGCGCATCTTCCAGCACCACTTCGGCTTCCGAAACACGACTGCCGCGTACATCGAAGGTATTGCGATCGGTGCGAATCGCCGGCGCATCTTTGGGCGGGGGCGGCGGAGTTGTTGACTTAGGCGGGGGCGGGGGCAGTTCTACCTTTTCGCCCTGCAATGACTCCACATCGCCGTAGCTGACCGTCAGCTTGAGGATGCCGCAACGCACCGTTAACTCCTGACGATCCGGCGCGATCGCAAGGATTTCGCCGACCTTACCCAAGCGCGGAATCCGCAGGCGATCGCCCAACTGCGGCTGGAAACCAGGCGGTGGGGCAACGACCGTCACGGCTGGTTGTGACAGCGACTTGAGGGTTTCACTGGCCTGCCGTGCTCGTTCTGCTTTTGTCGCTTTCGGTCCCTGCTGCAGACGCCGCACCACCTTGGCAACCCGCTGTCGTGCCTGCTCAATTTCCGACTGGATCGCCACTTCTTGCTGCTGGCGCAAGCCTTGCTCTCGCTCCCGCAATTCGGCTGTCTTGGCTTGTAGTTCGGCGTGTAGCTTTTCAGTCTGTTGCAACAACTGAGCAGCGGCGGCAGCCTTCTCTTCTTGATCGCGCCGTTGCGCTTCCAGCCCTGCGATCACGGCATCTACATCGCGATCGCGGCCCCCTTCCAGTTGCGATCGCGCCTCAGCTACGACTGCTGGTGATAGTCCCAGTCGCTCGGCAATGATCAGCGCATTCGATCGCCCGGGGATGCCCCAGAGCAAGCGATAGGTCGGAGAGAGGGTGCGATCGTCAAATTCTACCGAGGCATTTTCGAAGCGATCGTCCTGATATTTCAGGGCCTTCAATTCGCCGTAATGCGTCGTAGCGATCGTCAGAGTCGCGTGATCGGCCAAGTAGCGCAACAGCGCGATCGCCAGCGCACTGCCCTCTGAGGGATCGGTGCCCGCTCCCACTTCATCGAGCAGGACGAGGCTAGCTCCCGCGACCGGCAACGCTTCTAGAATTCGGCCAATGCGACGAATGTGACCCGAAAAGGTTGAAAGGCTTTGCTGCAGGGACTGCTCATCGCCAATATCGGTGAGGATGCGCTCAAACCAAGGCAGATCCACCGGCTCTCGGGCGGGGACAAACAGACCGGCGCGCGCCATCAAGCCCGCCAGCCCAAGGCTTTTGAGCGTCACGGTTTTACCGCCGGTATTCGGCCCCGTGATCGCCACCACCTTCAGCGAGGGCTGCAACTGGAAACTGACCGGCACCACTGAGCGATCGGGATCTTGGCGCTGTTGCCAGAGCAGCAGGGGATGGCGCAGCTGACGCAGACAAATCGACTCGCTGCTAGCCGTAAAGCGCGGTCGATTCGCTTCGAGATGCAGGCCGTAGCGGGCCCGCGCCACCGCCAGATCCAATGTTGTCGCGATCGCTAGCAGCGTTTCGAGATCCCCACTGACAGATGCGATCGCCTCACTCAAGCGCCGCCGCACTGCCTCACACTCCACTTCTTCTCGTCGTTGGAGCTGACGTAGTTGGTTATTCAGTTCAATCACACCGCGCGGCTCGATGTAGAGCGTGGAGCCACTGCTAGAGCTGTCGTGGACGATGCCAGGCACTGCCTCTTTCTGCCCCGCCTTCACCGGCAGCACATAGCGATCGCTGCGGCGGCTGATCACCAGCTCCTGAAAGAGATTGGACTGGTTGCGCAGCAGACGATTGAGGCGATCGAGAATTTGGCTGCGCACTTGGCGCTGCTGCTGGCGAATCCCTAGCAGTGCGTCGCTGGCGCGATCGGCAACTTCCCCCGAGTCCTCAATGCAGAAATGAATCTGCTGCTCCAGCTCGGGATAGGTGCGTAGATCAGCAACGATCGCTTGCAGGGTGGGGGCCGCTTCTGCCGCATCGATCAGTCGGCGCAATTGCCGCATCGCCGCGAGGGTTGAGGCGATTTGCAGCAGCTCCTCGCCGCTGAGAACCGCCTGTCGTTCCACGCGGGCGAGGGCTTCGCCAATATCAAAGACCCCCGCAAAGGGCAGACCTTGGGGTAGTGTCAACTCCAACGCTTGGGCTTCTGCAGTCTGGGATAACAAGTATTCACTCTCCGCTTGGCTGCTGGCCAACGGCAGCGATCGCGCTGCTCGTCGGGCCAAGGCCGTGGCTGCAAAGCTAGCCACCTGCTGGCAGAGCAGCGGCCATTCCAGCAATTCGAGCGCTTCCTGTTCAACGGGGAGCAAAGGAGCCACAAGCAACGGGAGGGGTACCGACAAATTCTAGAGCTTTGTCAGTGGCGGCCTGCGGCGATCGCCCCCTTCCGGTTGGGGCTGCCCTTCTAACTCCGGCCAGTAGACCAGCTGTTGCGGGCGACCAATACTGATGCCTTCTGCTTGCAAGGCGTGATGCACGCGCCGCCGCAATTCCCGTCCGACTTTCCACTGCATCAATGGCTGGGTTTTGATCCAAATCTTGATCAGCACACCTTGGTGGGCGATCGCATCGACCCCCAACACCTCTGGCGGTTCACAGATCAGGGCTTGCCATTCCGGATCCGCGTAGAGGTTCTCTACCACGTGCGTTAGACAGGCCAAAACCTGATCGACATCATTCTCCCAACCCACTTCTAGGTTGAAATCGACCCGCGACCAAGTGCGCGAGAGGTTGCGGACTTGAGAAATCGTGCTGTTGGGAATGGTGATCAAACCACCTTCCGCATCACGAATTTGGGTGACTCGCAGGTTGAGGGTTTCGACGAGGCCCCCCTGACCGTTGACATTAATTACATCGCCAACTGCGAATTGGTCTTCCACCAAAATCAGGCAGCCGTTGACCAAATCCTTGACCAAACTCTGGGAGCCAAAGGAGATCGCCAAACCCAAAATGGCGCTTCCTGCCAGAACCGAGCTGGCTGGTAAGCCTAGAGTATTGAGGACCGCTAGCAGGACAGCAAAGGCTACCAGTGCAGTCGCTAGGCCTTTGGACGCCCGCACGATCGTGGTCACTCGCAGCTCACTGCGGCGGCGATCGCCCTCTACGGCTAAGAGAGCACTGCGCTCCCAGGCTTTGGCCGATCGCTCAATCAGTAAATGGGCAATGCGAATGGCCACACCGCCGGCAAACCAGAGGCCAATCAAGCGAATCGGGACATTCAGCCATTCGTCGCGAAACTGGTCGAGCACCGGCGTAACGGTAATGATCTGAAAGCTGGCCCAATACCAGAGCGCGATCAGTAGCCAAAACAAGAGCCAGCGAAACCAGCGATTCCAACTCAGTTTTGCGTCTAGCACACTGACAGGTCGGAGGCGATTCAACAGGTGCGATCGCTGCTGGAGCAGGGCCAAGGGTTCGGCTTCCGCCTCCTGCGTGGATGGCTCTGGGACAGCAGCGGGAACCCGTTGCTGTGCTTCGAGTTGCGCTGCTCGATAGTTGAGTTCCCGTTGCACCCACCAAAACAAGAGAGAAGCGATCGCAGCCAAACAAAGGATGCGAGCCACAGCGCCTAACGTGGCCAGCCAGTTGCGCGGCGAGAGGATCTGGCGCGATCGCTCAATTTCCGCCTGAATTTGCGATCGCCATTGCTCCGCCAGTTCGGCTTGACTTAGACCGTTGTAGTCCGCATCAAGACTGGTAACAGTCACCAAGCGAATCGGTTGCGATCGCCCATCACTCAACAGCAAAATCGGTTCACCGTTCAGCTGAGAGACGACAACCTGAATCGTCTTGGCTTCTTGAAAGCGATCGAGCGCCCGCCGGAGGTTCGCACTGATCTGCGTGGCGCGTTGCTCGACACTGGCCTGCTGCTGAGCGGGATCGCTGCGATCATAGACCGTCGGAGCCGTCACCTCTAGAAGCGGCGTCTGCAGGAGGGGCAGGCGTACAGGCGCAACCTCGACATTGCCAAAACGTTTGACTTGCGCTGGGGGATTGCTAGCTGGGGTTGGCAGAGCTGGTGCCACTTGAGCAGCCGATGGCCAAGCGATCGCGAGCAACAAACCCAGCACCCACAGCCCTGCCCAGCGAATCCGTCGTCTCCCGCGATGGGGATAGCCCTGCAAACCCACCGTTCTCCCTCGCAAAACAGACTCCATTCTGCAAGGGGATTTGCGAAACCTGCAGCGTCGGTCGCGATCATGACCGAGTCCAATGCTTGATTCAGCGAACTTGATTGGTCGGGTGATGCGTTATCAAAACGCTAGGTCAGAGCATCCAAGGCCCGACTCGCAATCACGGCTAGATTGCCGAGGGCAGCGGTGGCCGGTTCTGTCCAAACCACCAGCCACTGGGGCTGAACGCCAAAAATCACAATCAGAGTCGCGAGCATCAAGGCAGGGATGTGCTCACGCAGGGCCCACATTTGGCAGGGTTTCCATTTGATCAGGGAGCCGCCCAAAGAAGGCACGATTGACAGCAATAAGAAGTACACCGAGGTCAGGCCCGTACCCACCATGCAGAACAACGTCTGCACCGTAAAGGTCGAGAAGCTGCCTCGGAAAATCATAAATTCTGCGATGAAGCCAACCATTCCGGGCAAACCACCACTGGCCATCACCGCCAAAATCATCAAACTGCCAACAATGGGTAAACCCCGTTCAGGCGTCAGCAACCCCTGTAGAACCCTCAGATCGCGAGTCCCCGTTCGGCTATAGACAAATCCGACCTCCAAAAAGAGCAGGGCCGAAATCAAGCCGTGGCTGATCATTTGGCAAACTGCTCCCAGCAAACTGAGAGGTGTCGTGGCTGCGGCTGCCAGCAAGATATAACCCATGTGACCGATGGAGCTGTAGGCCACCATCTTTTTCATGTCCTGCTGCACGATCGCACTCAGAGAGCCGTAGAGGGTGCTGACCACCGCCAGCCCCGCCAACCAGGGAGCCACAATCGGCCACACTTGGGGGAACAACCCCAGGCCAAAGCGCAAGATGCCATAGGTGCCGAGTTTGAGCAGAACCCCCGCCAGCATCATTGAGACAGGCGTCGAGGCTTCGACGTGGGCATCAGGCAACCAAGTGTGGAAAGGCACGATCGGGGTTTTGATCCCGAAGGCAACCAGAATCAGCACTAACAGCGTCACCTGCTGGGCAATAGGTAAGACCGCCGCCAGATTGGGGTTATAGGCAAAGCTACCCGCCCCACTGAGAATCGTCAGGGCCAAGAAACCAATCAGCAGCAGTGCACCCGACAAGGCCGTGTAGATCAGGAATTTCGTGGCTGCATAGCCGCGACGGGCTCCGCCCCAAATCGAGATCAACAGGTAGAGCGGAATCAGCTCCACTTCGTAGAAGACGAAGAACAGTAGTAGGTCTTGCGCCAGAAACGCCCCAGACACCGCACCGCTGAGCAACAACATCAGGCCGTGATACAGGCGCGATCGCTGTTCTTGACGCTCGAGTCCCGCAATGATCAGGAAGGTTAGGAGGGCATTCAACCCCACCAAAGGCAGTGATAGACCATCGACCCCGAGGCGATAGCCCAGCCCTAATTGCTCAATCCAAGGCAGTTGTTCTAAGAGCTGCCAGTCGTGGATTTGGGGATCGAACTGGAAGAAGGGTGCGATCGCGATCGCCAACGCCGCCCCAGCCGCAATCGCCGCAGACCGCTGCGCCCAGGCTGCACTGAGCGTTCCTGGCCAGCAGAGCAGCACGGTTGCTGCCACGATCGGCAGCCAAATCAGGGCACTGAGCATCGTGCGATCGCCTCTAGTTGACACCCGCCCTCAGCAAGCAAGGGCAAGACTCAGTATAAAGTTGTCGCGTTCACTGCCAGAATTCAGGGCAGGAGCGGGAACTGACTGGCGATGTCGCTGCCGGTAAACTGAGCGACCCAGCCTTCGGGATTGTTAAAGAAACGCAGAGCCGTGAAGTAGGGCTGACTGCCCATATCAAACCAGTGGCGCGTTCCAGCCGGAACGCTGATCCAGTCATTTTGGGTGCAGAGTAGGGCATAGACGTGATCGCCTAGGTGCAGCGAGAACAAGCCTTGTCCTGCAACAAAAAAGCGAACTTCGTCTTCGCTATGGATGTGTTCTGCCAAAAACTTCTGGCGAAGAGCAGCGCGATCGGGATGATCGGGGCGCAGGCTAACCGCATCAACGGTGATGTAACCGCCTTCGGTTTTGACGCGATCGACTTCCGTCGCATAGGCCGCCAAAATCTGCTCCGGCGTCGCATCATCAGCCAACTCCACCTGAGCCGGCCAGCGTTCAAACCGCAGTCCTTGTTGAGCAAGCAAGGCTGCAATTTCAGCCCGCCGTCCGTGGCTTGGGTCAAAGGCTGTTCAGGCAGATCTTCGCGATAGATCGTTAGGACGGTCATCAAAACCCGGTTCGCTCAACCCCCTAATTATGCCAACCCCTTTTGGTACTAGGGGATACCCAGCTGGCGCAGCAGCAGCTCACTCACGGCATTCGCCACTGCAAATTCACTAAAAAAACTCTGGGAAAAATCAAAACCTCGCATTTCTAGCAGGATGGCCAGCAACAGGCAGCCGACATCCGTCTCGCCCTCCAAACGTTGCCGCTCATAGATCTGGGCAACGCGTCGCGCAATATCCGAATTCACCGCTTCGGGAATGAATTCGTGGTCCAACCAGTCCTGCAGTGCAGCACAAAGCCATTGTCCTTCTGCCGTTGCATCTTGGGCAGGCGGAAGCGTAATGGGGGCTAGAGGCTCAGTCACAACAACAAGCACCCAAGAATCGGCGATGATTGCCACAACTATAGCGATGGACTTCTGCCAGACTGTGACACCGTCAGAAATCGCAACGGTGATTGATTCCTACGCCCGCGGCTGGTTCTTGATGGCGGATGAGGATAGCAGTGATTTGGGCTGGTATCGCAGTCGCGATCGCTGCCTGATCCCCTTGGACAATCGCTTTCGCTATCCACGATCGCTGCGGCGGGTGCTAAACCAACAGCGGTTTGAGTTCGCGATCAGCCGGGATTTTTTGGGCACGATTGCTGGCTGTGCCGATCGCCCCAGCACTTGGATTTCTGACGAGCTAGCAGAGATTTACCAACAGCTACAGCGGTACGGCTGGGCTTTGAGCTGGGAAGCTTGGCAGGGCGATCGCTTGGTGGGCGGCATCCTTGGAGTTGCGATTGGCTCCTTATTTATCGGCGAGTCGATGTTTTACCACGAGCCGGAAGCCTCGAAAGCCGCACTTGCGACGCTCGTTCAAGCCCTGCAGCAGGGAGGCTGGCAGGTGTTTGATGTACAGCTGACCAACCCGCACCTTGAACGCTTTGGCAGTTTTTGCGTCAGCGATCGGCAGTATTCCGCGCAAATTCAGACCGCGATCGCTCGACCCGCAAAGTTGGTCACCCCCACCGGCGATCGCTTCGCCAGCCAGCCCCACTCCTCCGCAGCATCTGACCATGGCTGAACCCCCTCACAACGAAACCTACAGTTGGATTCGCAGCTCCCTACGTTTGCGCGGCTCGGTAGTGCCGATTATCCTGCCGCACGTGATTTACAGCAGTCTGTTTGGGGTGGTTGTGGCTTGGGTGCACTCCAACATCCTCTCGTTGGATTTGCCTGCACTGAGTAGCCTCATTCCCAATATTGTCCTAGGTTTGCTGCTGGTCTTTCGCACCAACACTGCCTACGAGCGTTTTTGGGAAGGCCGACGCATTTGGGGCAACCAAATTAATCAGACCCGGAATTTAGCGCGGCTGATGTGGGTTGAAATTCCCCACGGCGATCGCGATGCCGAACAGCAACTTCGTCAGGCAACAGGCTGGCTAGTAGCGCTCAGCATCGTCATGAAGCAGTGGTTACGGCGCCAGCCCCTTGAAGCCGAGGAACTGAATGATCTCGTCAGTCCCGCTGACTATCAAAAACTCCTGCGATCGCCCCATCCCGTCTTAGAAGTCGCATTATGGATCGACCGCTACCTACAACAGCAACTTCAGCGCGGTCTAGCGGTCTATCAGCTCAACGAACAAAAGCGACTGTTAAACGGCCTGATCGACTGTCTTGGAGGCTGTGAACGCATCCGCAACACTCCCATGCCTTTGGCTTACAGCGTTCACCTCAAGCAACTGATGCTGATCTACTGCTTCACTATGCCCCTGCAATTAGTGGGGAGTTTGGGCTGGCGCATGCCCTTAGTCGTGGGAATTATCAGCTTTGCGCTGCTGGGGATTGAGGCGATCGGTCATGAAATCGAAAATCCTTTTGGGATGGATGCCAATGACCTGCGCCTCGAGCAGTTTTGCAACACTCTGCGTAGTAACCTCCAGCCTTTTTTGCCGGACGGCGCCATTGAGCGATCGCAACCCGAGTCGCAGCCCGTCTCGACAACGGCTGAGCCTCTGCTACCAGCGATCCGTGTCCCTACTCGCGATCGCCCATCCTAAAGCAAAACCCCTCAGCAGACTGATCCACTGAAGGGCTGCAAGATTCAGATTGCTCCACTGAGCGTTGAGCGAGAAGCCTAAGCAGTGACAAGTTCAGGACGCTTGCTGTTGCGAATCGCCGCGATCGCTTCAGCATAGTCCGGCGCGTTGAAGACTGCCGAGCCCGCCACAATTGCGTTAGCACCGGCTTCCAGCACCTGCCAAGTGTTATTGGCTTTCAAGCCGCCATCGACTTCAATCCAAGGATCAAGGCCACGCTCATCGCACATGGCGCGCAGCTTACGGATTTTCGGCAGGACAGCTGGGATGAAACTCTGACCACCGAAGCCAGGGTTGACGCTCATGATCAAAATCAGGTCGCACAACTCCAGCACGTATTCCAGGGTTTCGACTGGGGTAGAGGGGTTGAGGACGACGCCTGCTTGCTTGCCGAGGTCTTTGATCTGAGCCAAGTTGCGGTGCAGGTGGGGGCAAGCTTCTGCTTGGACCGAGATGATGTCAGCCCCTGCTTTCGCGAAATCCGGCACATATTTTTCCGGCTCGACGATCATCAAGTGGACGTCCAACGGCTTTTGGGTCACCGGGCGCAGCGCTTCAACGATCAGCGGTCCAATGGTGATGTTAGGGACGAAGCGACCATCCATCACATCGACGTGAATCCAGTCAGCGCCAGCCTGGTCAACAGCGCGGACATCGTCGCCCAAGCGGCTGAAATCCGCTGACAGGAATGGACGGAGCAATAACAACGGATTTTTGCGTCATAGCCTTTGGACTGAGGCGGCGATCGCTCCTCAGTTTACCAACAGCTGGTGCCCGCGCCATTGTCCGTAGCCTTGGTTACCTCCGATCGATCCCGGAGCTGCGTAGGGTAAGAAATCGCAAAGGCACAGTTTGCTTGCCAAGACTGACTCACCGGCAGACACTGGGTCTCAGCGCCGCTTGACTTGGGGGAGATTGATTGTGAAAAACGTGCTGGCGATCATTCTCGGTGGAGGCGCAGGCAGTCGTCTCTATCCACTAACCAAACAGCGCGCCAAACCAGCGGTCCCCCTGGCGGGCAAATACCGCTTGATCGATATTCCCGTCAGCAATTGCATCAACGCTGACATCAACAAAATCTATGTGCTGACGCAGTTTAACTCTGCCTCGCTCAACCGCCACCTCAGTCAGACCTACAACCTCTCCAGCGGCTTTGGCAATGGCTTTGTTGAGGTGCTAGCAGCTCAGATTACGCCGGAGAACCCCAACTGGTTCCAAGGCACCGCCGATGCGGTTCGCCAGTATCTCTGGCTAATCAAAGAGTGGGATGTGGATGAGTACCTGATCCTGTCGGGGGATCATCTCTACCGCATGGACTATAGCCAGTTCATTCAGCGGCACCGAGACACCAATGCCGACATCACACTCTCGGTCTTGCCGATCGATGAAAAGCGCGCCTCTGATTTTGGCCTGATGAAGCTAGATGGCAGCGGCCGGGTGGTCGAGTTCAGCGAAAAGCCCAAAGGGGATGAACTCAGGGCGATGCAAGTCGATACCACGATCCTCGGGCTTGACCCTGTCGCTGCTGCTGCCCAGCCCTTCATTGCCTCGATGGGCATCTACGTCTTCAAGCGGGATGTTCTGATCGATTTGCTCAGCCATCATCCCGAGCAAACCGACTTTGGCAAGGAAGTGATTCCCGCTGCAGCCACCCGCTACAACACCCAAGCCTTTCTGTTCAACGACTACTGGGAAGACATCGGCACGATCGCCTCATTCTACGAGGCCAATCTGGCGCTGACTCAGCAACCTAGCCCACCCTTCAGCTTCTACGACGAGCAGGCGCCGATTTACACCCGCGCTCGCTACCTGCCGCCAACCAAGCTGCTCGATTGCCAGGTGACCCAGTCGATCATTGGCGAGGGCTGCATTCTCAAGCAATGCACCGTTCAGAATTCCGTCTTAGGGATTCGCTCCCGCATTGAGGCCGACTGCGTGATCCAGGACGCCTTGTTGATGGGCGCTGACTTCTACGAAACCTCGGAGCTACGGCACCAGAATCGGGCCAATGGCAAAGTGCCGATGGGAATCGGCAGTGGCAGCACCATCCGTCGCGCCATCGTCGACAAAAATGCCCACATTGGCCAGAACGTTCAGATCGTCAACAAAGACCATGTGGAAGAGGCCGATCGCGAAGATCTGGGCTTTATGATCCGCAGCGGCATTGTCGTTGTGGTCAAAGGGGCGGTTATTCCCGACAACACGGTGATCTAACACCATGCGCCTCGGCAAAGTTGTCAAATCCAACTCGCACTGTGACTACGTTGTCCAAGTGGATGACGACATGGATGTCTCCAATCCACCAGCCGCCGAGAGCTATGGATTTGGCAGCTTTGTTCGTTTGGAAGGCGATCGCCATTGGGCGATCGGAGTGGTCTACAACTCGCAGTTGTTTAATCCCCTCTTTCTGAACAACGGGCCGCGTCTTTCAAGTGGGCCCGACCCACTATTCACGCCTGATTTAATCAATGAAACCCGCACGCTGCTCTCCACGGTTTTGATCGGCAGCTTAGCGGAAACAGAGGGCGGCGATCGCTACGGCGAACAGGGCATTCCTCGCGCGATCGTGCCGGTCAATACCCCTGTCTACTGCCTCAGCGAAGCAGAAATTGCTGCCTTTCACCGCGATTGCAACGGCCAACCGCAATTTCGCTACTACAGTCTCTTACTGCGCTATGCCGGTAGCTTTGCCAGCCACCTC
This sequence comes from Synechococcus elongatus PCC 6301, assembly GCF_000010065.1. NCBI lineage: Bacteria > Bacillati > Cyanobacteriota > Cyanophyceae > Synechococcales > Synechococcaceae > Synechococcus > Synechococcus elongatus. The sequence continues at coordinate 1,029,905 of NC_006576.1, forward strand.
ACCCAACAAGTCTTGCAAGAGCTGGCTGATCTCCAACTGTTTGCCCCCCGCGAGCAACGCGCTCTTGAGATGCTCTGTCGAGAACTAGCTTGGCGCAACACGTTAGGTCCCCTTCAAACAAAATAGAAGAGGCGATGCGAGGCCTTGCGTAATCTTGAATTGACTGGGGAGGCAACACCCCAGACTTTCAATGAGACTTGAGTCATTTATCTAGAAGTTTTTACAAAAAAATATTGTATCGAGGTTGATTAATAAATGCCGACCTAGGAATTAAAAACGATACGATCTAGATCGCCCTTAAAGACGACATTTATCTGTTACTTTTCCATCTTAAATCCACCCACAACTACCATCAATAATGAAGATAATAAATATAGCCACACAAGCTGTGAAGCAATCTAGACCTTGAGTCTGCCTGCAACCTTGATACCGTTTGCTTCCACTCAGTGGAAACAAAGAATCGCCCCTAATGTTAACTAGACTTCGAAAGACGACAACTGTCTTAGGGCAATTGGACGCCCTTAATTACGACGGCAGTGGGGGTAGAACAACTGTCTGCCAAATCAGCCTGTTGCAGTCTGCTTGGTCTCTCGCTGCGCGATCGCTGCAAAAATTGCAACCGAGGTTTTAGCTGCTTCTCCTGACTGGAACACGATTAAAAATAATGACCAGACAATGGTGCGAATCGAACACGCGACAGCATTCAAACAGGTAATGATAGATCTACTGGCTAACCATCTTGAGCTGTTCAAACAGTTCGGCGACCACTCGGCCATCCAGAAATCGTTGGCTGCCACACTTCTGGGAATGACTAGGCAACAGAGCGTTTTACGCCGTCGCTGAATTTATCTTGCTACAGCTCTGTTTCGGGTAGCCAAGCTCACCAGCGACAATCGGGACAGGACTGACTTCATGGCTACTGCAGATCCCAACTTGGGACGCCTGCTCGACCAGCGCTATCAACTCTTGGCCCTGATCGGACAAGGAGCAATGGGGCGCGTCTACCAAGCCCGCCATATCGTCCTTGAAGGCATCGTTGCCATCAAACTCCTGAGTCGGAGCATCGCCGACCCTCGCCAGCAAGAACGCTTTGCTGAGGAAGCCCGCATCTGTGCCCAGCTCAGTCAAACCAGCACCACGATCGTGCGGGTCACAGACTATGGATTAGCAGAGCAGCAGCCGTACTTCGTCATGGAGTACCTCGAGGGCGAAACGCTCAAGGATCTTCTGCTGCGCGGCTCGCTTCCTCTGGCCCAATTTTTGAAAATTACCTTGGCGGTTGCCGAGAGTTTAGTGCAGGCGCACTACGGCGTCGAGAGCCACGGGCAACGGATCCCAATCATTCACCGCGATATCAAGCCCAGTAACATCTTCATCACGACGACTGGCGAAATTAAGTTGTTGGATTTTGGGATTGCCCAACGCTGGCAAGAGGTTGGCGAGACAGAGAAACAAGCCTTCCTCGGCACCCTCTCCTACGCCTCCCCTGAGCAGCTCAATCGCCAGGAGCTCGACCCCCGCACGGACATCTACAGCTTAGGCGTGGTGATGTACCAAATGTTGACGGGTCAACTGCCGGTGCAAGCGGAAACCCTCATGAACCTCAACAGCTGGATTGAAGCGCACAATCATCCCGTACGGCCCCTAAAGGAAGTCGCCCCCTTCCTTAGCCTGCCGCGATCACTGCAGCGGATGATCGAGAATTGCCTAGCCCGCGATCGCAGCGATCGCCCCCAGACAGCAGCCGAGCTTGTTCGGGTACTAGCCCCTCTCGAAGAGCGCTATCAACTGGCCGACACCTTCAGCGATCGACTAGAAAGCTACCTTCAGAAGTTGCCCACTGCACCTCCAGACACAGAGACAGAGCCCACCGTTTCGGCCGAAGCCCTCTGTCGCCTCCAAAGCTGGCCTGCCGACAAACCCTGCGCCCAAATTGTCTTTCCTCAAATGATTCGGGCAGGCAAACTGGCAGTACCCAGTCTTTGGGCGATGTTCCCCGCAGCAGATATCGACCGCTGGCGCCTTAACCGCCTCTACTTGCGAACCTATCGCACCTTCTTCTGCACCTTAGTCCCAAGACCGATGCTGCTTTGGGTCACCGCTATCCAGGGCAATCGCGACCAACGCCTGCGCTGGCTGAAAAACTTTTTAGAACTCCAACAGCAGAGCAATCAGGAATTACTGCAGGCGATCGCTCTCCAACGACACTATCGCATTCTCTTTTTTGCCCTCGAGCACCCCCAGCGCTGTGCCTACGTTTTAGACCTCAAAATTGACGAACACCAAGCCGATCAAATTCGGCAGTGGATTCTCCAGGCCAGTCAACTCCCTCGGCAGGGGTCTGCCAGCAATAGTCGCGAACATCTGCAGCTGGAATTTGAGCGTAAGCGTCCTGGACTCGAAGCCCTACTACAGGGCAGCACGGGGTCCATTCGTCCGCAGTGAAATCGTTGCAGTGGCAACGTTAGCTGGCCTAAACCGCCGCAATTTGGAAATCCTTCTAATATCTCTGGCCGATCGCCAATACTCCGCGCCCACAATAGCGGTGACAGCCTGGGAGAAGTCTGTATGGCGATTGCACCAATTCCGTCGCCTTCTGAGGTGGCTACGCGCAAACGGATCCTCGAAGCCGCCCAGCATCTCTTTGCGGCCCAAGGCTATGAAGCGACAACGACGCGTGATTTGGCTCAGGCAGCAGGGGTGGCTGAGGGGACGCTATTTCGGCACTTTGCAGCCAAAAAAGCGATCTTGATTGCTTTGATGCGCCAAGGCTGGCGACAGTTACTCGAAGACCTGTTGGATGAGCTGAGTGGGCTGAGCGATCGCCGTGCCCTAGGCAGCTGGCTGCAGCACCATTGGCAGGCGTCTGTCCAGCACCGAGAGCTGTTGCGAATCTGCATGCTGGAACTGCAATTTCATCCAGAGCTGCGATCGCTATTTGAGGTTGAAATTCTGACGACGATGGAGGAAGTGCTCGAAGCATTCTGCCAAACCGCGATCGCCCAAGGACTGTACCGCAATCTTCCCTGCCGCCCCCTAGCGCGACTGCTGCTTAACCTCTTCCTGCTGGTGGAAATGCTGCCGCTAAGTCCGCTGCCCGACGGAGATTCAGAGGCGCAAATCGCCTGTCTGGCCGAAGTCATTGAACACGGCCTCGTCTTGTCGACTTGAGCGAGTTTGAAGAATGGCTCAGGCGTGATTTGAACACGCGACCAAGGGCTTATGAGTCCCCTGCTCTACCGCTGAGCTACTGAGCCATAAATTGCTTGTTTGAACAAGCGTTAGCTAGTGTAGCAAACTTAACAGCTACTGCCAATGCGTGATTTTCAAGTTGGACAGAGTAACCCCCTGCCCCTCTCACTCTCCTCAGCGGCGGCGTTAAATCTCGCCTGAATTGCCCTTAACTAGCTACAAGCTTCTCGATCGACCGCCCGCCTCTCAACACGTAAAAGCGATCGCCTCGGATGACGGAAGCGATCGCTGATGAAGCGTTCAGAAACTAGCGAGAAGGGAGATAGGCGATCGGGTTGACTGCGCCATTCCCACGCGGATGCACTTCGAAGTGCAGGTGCGGGCCAGTGCTGCGGCCAGTACTACCCATTTCAGCGACGATTTGACCCTGCTGGACACGCTCACCTGGACGCACCAAGATACGGTTGTTGTGAGCATAGAGCGTCAGGCTGCCATTGGGGTGTTGGATTTCAACCAAGTTGCCGTAGCCTCCGGAGTTCCAACCTGCCGTGACCACTACCCCAGGTGCTGCGGCCAGAATCGGCGTTCCTACCGGCCCAGCGATGTCAATGCCACGGTGCATACGGCCCCAGCGCCAGCCATAACCCGAAGAAAGGATACCCCGTGCGGGCCAAATGTAACCCGCGAAGCGATCGCCGCCTCCCGGCAAAAGCTCATCCGAGTTGAGGCTAGGCAATTCGGGGGCGACAGCTGTTTTGAGCAGCGAGGCAAGGAGCGGCTCGTAGTTTTCGGAACCGAGGGGGGCGACAGCGACTTTATCCGGCTCAGGCTGTTGGGGCTTGAACGGCGTTGCCGAAGGCAGGGCGGGCGTCAGCGATCGCGATGAAGAAAGCGATGGGCCAGAGAACGAGGTCTGAGCCGTAATATCCAAGCTCTTCAGGTTGCTGGGCGGCGGCGAAGATAAACTCTCGATGGTCAATTCGGCATTAAGCCCAGAGCCAAGATTAGCGGCAATTCGGCTAGACGTATCTTCCGTCACCTGTTGGCGCAGCAGCGGCGGCAGGGTAGCAACGGGAGCCAATCTAGCCTGACCCGCTGGGGGGATGGTTAAGCGCTGGCCCACAAAAATCAGGTTGGGATTGCTGAGGCGATTGACCTGAAGCAAATCCTGCAAGTCCAAGCCAAACCGAGTCGCAATCCGACTGAGTGAGTCACCAGGCTGCACCGTGTAAGCCTGGGGCTCTGGGGAGAGCTCAGTCGCTGGGCTGAGGGGACGGATGGCGACTGCAGCAGGTGCTAGGGAGCGGGGCTGAATGACAGGTGCTTCTGCGGTAACAGGGCGAGGCAGAGTCGGAGTCGCCTGGGGCGGCACGCTCGAAATCGGCTCTACCGATCGCTCAGCCGCCGGAGATGGCAAGCGGCTATCTCCCGCAAGAGCCAAGAGGTGCTGCTGAACTGGGTCTTGAACCAAGGGGGCTGCCGTTGCGATCGGCGCAGGCTCAACAGCCTTGGGCTGCAGATTGAGGACCTGATCGACGCGAAGGGTAGTGCCTTCGGTTAGTTGGTTGTAGGTCAGTAACTGAGCGACCGTCAAACCATGGGCCCGCGCGATTGACCAAAGCGTTTCACCTGGTTGAACACGGTGAATTTCTTGAGAGGAGAGAGTGCGAGCGGGGGCTTCAGCTTCGTTGTCGAAGAGCTGGGGCATCACACCGTTGGTCGCCGCTACAGCCGTCGCTTGACGAAGCAAGAGGGAATCAGTGCCAGCGACCGTGAGGGCTAAGCCCATCATGGCAAGTGTTCTTTTGCGCCCACTGCCGCTCCAAGATCCGCTGGTGGCCGTGGCAAGAGGCTCTTCAGCAGTCTCCGGTTCTGAAACCGCACACCCTTGATGCGCAATCTCTGGCATCGAATCTAGGGTGTAGTAGGGAAGGCCGGAAACTTTTTGTGGGAATCCTCTTTTCAAGGACCTACCTCCTAATCTGAACTTGGTCAGTTTGCCGGTCACCAACCACAAGGCTGGAAGGTCAAAAACTGGCAGAACTGCGACAGTCGATGAATGGGGGTACCCATTCGCCACAAACTACCTAGGAAGATTACCCCGCTTTCTCGAATTCGACAAGATCAGTGCCCGAGGGCAGTAAAGCTGAAGGCTTTAATTCGTGAAAACCCTGTCACAGACAGAGATTTCAGCAATTGAGACCTGTGCGTTTAGGGCTATTTCTTAGATTTTGACGAATGTCAACTAGGCTACAGACAGATTCTCGCTTAATTTAAAATTCGCTTAAGTTTTCCTGCAAAGTCCTGTCGTTGTCAGTCTTTTATGAGCTGCCGTGTCGAGGACAACATTTCGCACTTTCCTTGAAAATTCTCATCACCATCAAGGCAATCAATCAAAAAAAGTAATCGATTTTGGCTCATTTACCAGTCATTTCGCTGGGGTTTTGGGTTCTTGAAGGGGCGATTGCAGCGGTAGAACAGCCTGAGAAAATGGGCCAGTGTTCAGAGGAAATGGCGTGGCGCAGGTTCAATGGCAGTCGGTGCGGGAGTACGAGGATATTCGCTACGAGAAATGTGCCGAAGGTATCGCCAAGATCACCATCAACCGCCCTCACAAGCGCAATGCCTTCCGCCCCAAAACGGTGGTTGAGCTGTACGACGCCTTTTGCGATGCCCGCGAGGACATTGCGATCGGTGTGATTTTGCTGACAGGCGCAGGGCCGCACACGGATGGTCGCTATGCCTTTTGTGCCGGGGGTGATCAGTCGGTGCGGGGCGCCGGCGGCTACATCGATGAAGAAGGCTTGCCGCGTCTGAATGTGCTCGACCTCCAGCGGTTGATTCGCACCATTCCCAAGGTAGTGATCGCGCTAGTAGCCGGCTACGCGATCGGCGGTGGCCATGTTCTCCACATCCTCTGCGACCTGACGATTGCAGCCGACAACGCTGTCTTCGGCCAAACGGGGCCCAAGGTCGGTAGTTTTGATGGTGGCTTTGGGGCGAGTTACCTAGCGCGGCTAGTCGGTCAGAAGAAAGCGCGGGAAATTTGGTTCCTCTGTCGCCAGTACGGTGCCAAAGAGGCGCTGCAGATGGGTTTGGTTAATACTGTGGTGCCTGTTGAGGAACTAGAAGCGGAAGGGATTCGTTGGGCGTTAGAGATTCTAGAGAAAAGCCCGATCGCGATTCGCTGTCTTAAGGCCGCCTTCAATGCCGAGTTGGACGGTATGGCAGGCATTCAAGAACTGGCCGGCCACGCCACACATCTTTATTACCTGACGGAAGAAGGGAGCGAAGGCAAGCAGGCCTTTCACGAAAAGCGATCGCCCGACTTTCGGCAATATCCTTGGTTGCCCTAGGCGCGAGTCGCTCGGAACATCCCGAAGCGGCAGAGCCCTTGACCAAAGGCGATTCGCATCAGGATCAGGGTCGGAACTTCGCGCAGTGATTTGATCAGCCCCGAGAAGCCAAAGCGAACGAGGCCAGCCGGGCGGAGGATACCCTGCCAGATCGAATCCAGCCAAGAGGGCAGGGTTTCGCGAGTCCAATCCGCTGTTGTGACCGCACCATCAACCCAGCCTGTCGCTTCTAACAGTTCACTGAAGCCTTCGATGCTGGCAAATTCTGGGTGAGCCCACTGATCTAAGAGCTGGCGCATCACCCAGCGCTCCCAACCTTGGAGCGATCGCCGGCGGGTATCGCGTTGATTCCAGTCAGCCACGACCAGCGTGCCACCGGGTTTGAGCACCCGCAGCAATTCTTTAGCGAACAGGGCTTTATCGGGCATGTGAGGCCCTGCCTCAATGCACCAGACCACATCAAAGCTGGCGTCAGGAAACGAGAGATTGAGGGCGTCATCGACTTTGAATTGCGCTGTCACTCCGTCTGGCGTCAGCGATCGCGCCCGCTGAACTTGCCCCGGACTGATCGTGATGCCAGTGACATCAAAGTGGTAGTCCCGCGCCAGAATCCGGCTGCTTCCGCCAATGCCGCAACCCACATCCAAGACTGTGGTGCCCGCTGGCAGGCGATCGAGGTTACCCCAGCGCACCATTTCATGAACAAAATCTGCTTTGGCTGCCCGAAAATCTTTGCGGCGCAGCGGATTGCCGTAGTGCCCGAGGTGAATGTGCTCGCCCCAGTAAAACTCCAGGATGCCGTCCTGTGTCCAGCTGTCGTAGGCCTGCGCCACTGAGTCGGAAGACTGGTAGCGACGAGGAGTGAGGAGGTAAATGGCGAGCAGACTAACCGGCAACACCAGCAACAGCCAAAGAGGAGACATGGGCATTTTTAACGAATCTTCATGATCCTAACTGGGTTGCGATCGCCTGCAGGTCTTTCGTTCCGCCTTTATCTTGAGGCTAGCGCCACAAGGAGATGGCCCTATGCGTCGGTTTTCCCTACTACTTGCCGCCTGTTTGAGCTTTGCTGCAGTTCCCAGCGAAGCAGTCATCCTGCGGGGACGAACCTTCTTCGATCGCCCCCCCCGCTTGGTCAAAATGGTGACGTTTTTCCAGATCGTCAACCAGTACAGCCCCGAGTATTACCTCGTTCTCAATCTTCTCCCTGAATAGTGGTGAGCCCTTGGGCTCCGTGACACTGCAGCAAACCGAAGGGGTCGATCGCTTTTTCCAATTTCGGCTGGATGCAACCCGCGCTTATGTGGGTGAACCGCGCAACTTTGGCAAAGAGATTCCCGTCGCGGAAACCACCTTTGACAACAGTCAACGCCTCCTGAGCGTCCGGTTTGCCCAGCCTGTAGCGCCCGGGCAGCAAATTACGATTGTCGTTAGACCGCAGCTGAACCCCGATACGGCTGGAACTTACCTGTGGGGCATTACGGCCTATCCGGCGGGTGAGCAACCCGCTGGTCAGTTCTTGGGCTTTGGCCGCATCAACATCTATGATTCCAGCACCTACCGAACCAGTCGCTAGCCGCCATCACCTGCCGGTTCAGCAAGAAGCACTCAGTCTCTGGACAAGCGACGGCATTCGCTTGGATGCCGACCTCTATCGGCCGCAAACGGGGGAGCCCTTGCCCTTGCTACTGATGCGCCAGCCCTACGGACGGGCGATCGCCTCCACGGTGGTCTATGCCCATCCACGCTGGTATGCCGAGCAAGGCTATCTCGTGCTGGTGCAGGATGTACGAGGCTGCGGCAGTTCGACCGGTGAGTTTCAGCTATTTGCTCACGAAGCGGCAGACGGTGCCGAGACGATCGCTTGGGCACAGCAACTGCCGGGATGCAATGGCCGGATTGGGCTCTACGGTTTTTCCTACCAAGGCATGACCCAGCTCTACGCTGCCAGTCAGGCCAGTGGTGCGGTGCGAGCGATCGCACCCGCCATGTTGGGGCCAGATCTCTACCGACACTGGGCCACGGAAGGGGGGGCTTTTCGCCTGCAGCTCAGTTTGGCTTGGGCACTACAACTAGCGGGACTCCAAGCCCAGCGGCAACAAGATCAGCAAGCTTGGCAACAGTTACGAGCGGCGGGTCAGCAGCTGCAATCGGAAGCGGGAATCCAAGCAGCAGAGACTCTGTTGCGCTCCATCGATCCCCACTCATTTTACTTCGATTGGCAGCGATCGCCCGAGGATGCTTACTGGACCGCGATCGCCCCCAATCTGGCTCCAATTGATCTTCCTGCTCTGCACATTGGCGGCTGGTTTGATCCCTACCTGAATGGCACGATCGCGACCTATGAAATCCTGAAGCAGCAAACCACGACTCCCCAATGGCTACGGATTGGGCCTTGGGCGCATCTCCCTTGGGGTCGCAAGGCTGGAGCGATCGATTTTGGCCCTACCGCGATCAGCCCAATCGACGAGCTACAGGTGCGTTGGTTCGATGCTTGGCTTAAGGATCAGCCCGAGCGCCTCCAGGATGAGCCGGCGATCGCGGTCTTTGAAATGGGTCGCAACCAGTGGCGATCACTTGCCGATTGGCCAACAGGAACATCACAAGTTTGGTCGATCGCCAGTGATGGGCTAGCAGCGATGCGCAGCGATCGCGGGCAGTTGCAACGGGCTGCCGCCGATCGCGAGACTTTCGACGTCGTCGTCCATGATCCTTGGCGGCCTGTACCGAACCTGGGCGGCCATAACGGCTTGGCAGCCGGGCCACAGGAGCGCAGCGGGCTGGAGGAACGTAGCGATATTCTCAAGTACCGCAGTCAACCTCTCTCGTCTGACCTCTTGATCTGCGGACAACCGCGTCTCTATCTGATCTGTGAGAGCGATCGTCCCAGTTGGGATCTCTGCGTGGTGCTGTCGCGCCAAACCGCTCGTGGTTTATGGGACTTCAGCCAAGGGTTTCGACGGATTGCTCAAGCGGAAGCGGGTGTAGGCTATTGGGTCGATCTGCAGCCCACCTGTCAGCGCCTTTTAGCGGGCGATCGCCTCTGCCTGAGCATTAGCCTTGCCGCCTATCCAGCCTTTGCCGTCAATCCTGGCCAGAGCGGACAACCAACGGCTACGGTGCCCGCTGAGGCACGGATCATTACCCTGCAAGTGCAGTCAGCAGGAAGCTTTTTGGAGTTACCAACCGTTGCGATCGCTGCCAGTTCCGAGTCAGCCTGATAAGCTACCGCTGATACCGCGGAAGTTGATATGAATCGCTCGTTGCGTCTGGCTTCACTGGGTTGTGCTGCTGCCGTACTGGTCACTGCACCGTGGCAGGGGACTGCGATCGCGACTGCTCAAACCCCCTCAGTCAATGAGACCGTTCAATCATTCAGTCAACTGGTGCAGCGGACCTACGCTTTTCTCCAAGCTTTCCAAAAAGACGACACCAGCTAGCATCCTCAAGTTGCTCGAGCCGCGCCTCGCCGCCGCCCTCACCAACAATGATCTGCGGGCCAACATCCGCGACAGTCGGGCCAAGCTCGGCAAGGTCAATGGGTCTTCCATTGCTGCTATTGATCAACGGCCGGGGTTAGATACGGTCACTGTTTTGATGCAAACAAATACTGGTCAGTTCCGACTGCGCCTGCTGTTTAATCAGCAAGAGCAGGTTGTCGGCTACGACCTACCCGACTTCGTTGAGCCGCCCGAAGCAGTCGCCCGCAACTTTGTCCAAGCTCTTCCCAAAAATCAATCGCTCAAGGCCCGCGCCTTGCTCAGTCCGCTGCTGAAGACCGAGCTCTTCCCCCAGCAAGTGGAGCAGCGCTGGACGACTTTGCAACAACGCACCGGGCCATTTCAGCAAATTGTGAATGTCCGCAATGCTGGCACCGAAGCGGGGATCACGCTCCTGCTGGTCGAAGTGCGCTTCCGCAACGCTGACGACTCCCTCTTCATTTCTCTGGATGGCGACAATCGCATTACAAACGTCGATTTCCCGGAGAATCCGCGCCCAAACTAAGAGCAAAGCCGATCGAAAGGGTGCGCGATGGCGGTGCGCAAGTTAGGCGTTCTCACCAGTGGCGGCGATTGCCCAGGCCTCAATGCTGTGATTCGAGCGATCGCCCGTCATGCCGTTGGCAATTACGGCTGGGAGCTCTGGGGGATTGCCTACGCCACTCAAGGGCTCCTCAAGCGGCAAGCGATCGCCCTGTCCCCCCACCACTTCGATCGGCAGAGTCTTGACCCGTTGCTCTGCAGCGGTGGCACCATCCTCGGGTCCATCAATCGGGGCGATACCCTTGCCCACCAAGCCGAAATTCTGGCTGGCTATCAGGAACTTGGCTTGGATGCCCTGATTGGCATTGGCGGCGATGGCAGTCTGGCCATTCTGCGGCAGCTAGCCGAAGCGGGTCGTTGGCAGTTCATCGGCATCCCAAAAACCATCGACAACGATGTAGCGCTGACTGAGCGGGCGATCGGGTTTGATACCGCCATTCACACCGTTGCGGAAGCCCTGCTGAGTTTGGGCAGCACAGCAGCCAGCCACGATCGCATCATGATTGCCGAGGTTATGGGTCGCCAGTCGGGGCATTTGGCCCTACAGGGCGGCATTGCCGGAGGCGCCGACGTCATTCTCTTGCCAGAAATTCCCTATCGACTGCTGGAGCTCTGTCACTACTTACAGCAACTGCGCGATCGCTGGCAGCGTCGCTATGCCGTGATTGCGATCGCGGAAGGCACCCATCATCCCCCCGAGGTCACTCAAGGACCTGGCAGCTTGGGCGAACAATTGGTTCAGGCAATCACCGCCCAGGATCCGACATTAGATGCCCGTGTCACCGTCTTGGGTCATGTGCAGCGCGGTGGTAACCCCGTAGCGAGCGATCGCCTTTTGGCTACTCAGATGGGCTACGCCGCTGTAGAACGGCTTGCCGCAGGTGCCTCCGGCGAAATGATGGCTTGGCAGGGCGGGCGGGTTGTCAGCGTTCCGCTCGAAGCCGTCTGCCTCCAAAGCCCTACCTTGGTTGATCCTCACAGTCCGCCCGTCGATACCGCTGCAGGGCTGGGAATTTTTCTGGGCGATCGCAGTCTGACTCCTTGGCGGGGTTCAGCGTGCCCCACCCATTGATCGACAGCAGTCTCTAAGGTTCAGGCGTGGATTGATCTACGGGCTCCTCAACCAGCTGATCTTCCTGATCGGAGCCTTGCAAAAGCAAGCGTAAACCAATCACCACAAAACCCACGATCGCCGCCAACTTCAGCCACTGCGGCGGAATGTAATCTGCGATCTGGTCACCTAAAACCACACCGATCAGACTGGCGAGGACCAAAGCACTGGCGGTTCCGAAAAAGACGGCTCGAGGCGATCGTGAACTCCCACCGAGCGCTACCGCTGCCACTTGGCTTTTATCACCCAGTTCCGACAGAAACACTGCCAGGAAACTCGCACCCAACAACTGCCAATCCATTGCCTTAGCTCCAGTGCTGCCAGAGATCCCAACTCAGGACTGCTGCGATCGCTAGCAGCGTCACGCCAGCTGCAACATCCAGGGTGCGTGGGGCAATATGTTGCGCCAGCCAACGACCTACCAGAACGCCCAGCAAACTCGTGCTGATCAAGGCTGTCGCTGCACCGGTAAACACAATCCAAGGCCGATGGGACTCCACTGTCATCAGCAACGTGGTGACCTGGGTTTTGTCGCCGAGTTCGGCCAGAAAAATGGTCAGAAAAGTCGAGACAAACACACCCCAAGCTGAAGACCGACCCGGACTGGCTTCGGTGAGCGTTGGCGTCTCTAGGTCAGAAGAAGGAGCAGCCACAGCATCTTTTCATAATCGTTTCATAAACTTAGCATTGCTTTAGGGTTCAAAGGTCCTCTAGCACCAGCCCGACTGCTTGCCGAAAGCGAATCTGCTCGAGGCTGCGATCACCATAAACGCCCTCGATCTGCTCTTCACAGCAAGCGATCGCAAAATCGTTGAGGTCTTCTTTAGGCACGCCAAACATCGACTCAAAGGTCTCGGGTTGGACGCGGCAAAAGCGGGGGCGATCGTCGTAAATACTGCAGAGGCGGCTGTCGTGGTCAAAGTGGATGCACCAGCCATCGGAGCCCACCATGCTCAGGTAGAGCGCCATTTCCTCGGGCTGCAGGTACTGCTCCAAGTCGGGGCGATCGCGGGGGTCGAGATGACAGCAAGCGCCACACTGTCGTACACATTGCCACTGGGCCATAACGCTGAGATCCGGTGAGGGAAGGTCTGCCTCCAGCCTAGCCCGCGCTTGATAGTGGATTTTTGTAACGATGCTTAAAGCATTGGCGTCCGCTCGGTAGAATCGATTACCGAATCGACATAGGCCCGGTCGAGATCGGGGAGAGATATGGGTTTCCTGAGCAGCATCAATTTCGAAGTCATTTTTCAGCTGACGACGCTGGCATTGCTTGTGATTGCTGGCCCAGCGGTGATCATCCTGCTGTACCTCCGCGGTGGTGACCTCTAGGTCACAGCGTCTCAACCCATCCGGAATCAAAACTTTTGAGCGAGAGGGGCGGTATCGTCCCTCTCCTTATTTGCGTCTGTTCTGCTTTGCGTGACTGCCAATGACTTTTGCCGATCGCCTGCCGCGTCGTCTCATGTTGCTGGGTTCTGGAGAGCTGGGTAAGGAATTTGCGATCGCAGCGCAACGACTAGGAAATACAGTCATTGCTGTCGATCGCTATGCCCACGCACCCGCTATGCAGGTTGCCGATGCCAGTGCGGTGATTTCCATGCTGGATGGCGAAGCCCTCGAAGCAGTGGTTCAAGAATTTCAGCCAGACCTGATCATCCCGGAGATTGAAGCGATCCGCACCGAGAAGCTGCAGGAGTTTGAAGATCGCGGCTTGACGGTGATTCCGACGGCGCGGGCCACGCACTTCACCATGAACCGCGATCGCATTCGTGATCTAGCAGCTCAGCAATTGGGTCTGCGCACCGCTCGCTATGCTTACGCCAGTTGCTTTGAAGAACTGCAGACCGTCGCTGCCGCGATCGGTTACCCGAATGTGATCAAGCCGGTGATGTCCTCCTCCGGTAAAGGCCAATCAATCATCCAGCAGCCGGATCAACTCCAAGCTGCCTGGGACTACGCGATCGCGGGATCTCGCGGTGATAGCCAGAAGGTAATTCTGGAAGAGTTCATCCCATTCGAGCTGGAAATTACGCTGTTGACCATTCGTCAGTGGCAAGGCCCCACTCTTTTCTGTCCGCCGATTGGTCACCGGCAAGAACGCGGCGACTATCAGGAATCTTGGCAGCCCGCACCGCTTCGGCCAGACTTACTGGCGCAGGCACAAGCGATCGCCGCACAAGTGACCGAGGCTTTAGGCGGAGCTGGGTTATTCGGCGTTGAATTTTTTGTTACCCCGGATGAAGTGATCTTTTCAGAGCTGTCGCCGCGCCCCCACGACACTGGCATGGTCACGCTCATCTCGCAAAATCTGAATGAATTTGAGCTACATCTTCGCGCCGTACTCGGGCTGCCAATTCCCGCGATCGAGCTATTGGGGCCATCAGCGAGTCGAGTCATTCTGGCAGAAGACAGTGGCGATCGCCCCAGCTATGCCGGAGTTGCAGCAGCGCTGCAGGAGCCTTGGGTTGATCTGCGACTGTTTGGTAAACCGGATATGCGGCCTCAGCGGCGGATGGGAGTTGCCTTGGCACGAGATGAGAGTGTTGAGGCCGCACGGGCGAAAGCCGATCGTGCCGCTTCCCAAGTGACGATTCAACCCAGTTAAGCCTCTGAGAGGAATGCCAAGAAGCTGCCTCAGGCGTTATTGACCCAAGGCAGCTTGATTGTGAGGAGCGATCGCGTAGCTTTAGGCCTGCAAGCGAGTCAGGCGATCGCGTAGTAGCTCTGCTTGCTTCTCCGCTTCCAGCAGGTTTTCTCTTGTTTCAGCAACCACTTCCGCAGGGGCTTTATCAACAAAGTTCGAACTATTCAGCCGTCCTGAAAGGGATTTGATTTCCTTCTCAACCTTCTCCAGATTGCGACTCAGTTTTGTCTGCAAGGCAGCCAAATCAACCAGACCTGCCAAGGGTAACAGCACCTGCACCGTTGCAGTGACGCCAACCAAAGCTTGAGGCTCTTCGGTCAGGGACTCAACGATCGTCAGCATTTCTGTCTTGGTGAGATCACGAATGTAGGCTTGCGACTGTTCTAAATTGCAGCGCTCTGATTCACTATCACTTTGAAGAATGGCAGTAATTTTCTGCCCCGGCTTCAATCCTGCTTCTGCTCGCAGATTCCGCAGGGTTCGAATCACGTCAATCATGAGCTGAAACTCGCGATCGAGTTCAGGCTGAATCCACTCAGACTGCGGCTGAGGGAAAGACTGAAGTGCTAAAAACTGATCTTCGCCAACTTGATTTAAGGTATGCCAAATCTCCTCAGTCACATGTGGCATGAAGGGATGCAAAAGTCGAAGAATGCCCTCCAGAATCTGAGCTAAAGTCTGCTGAGCAACTAGGCGGGACTGAGCGTCTTCACCATAAAGGCGAGGCTTAACCAGCTCAATATACCA